>NZ_JAACYW010000070.1 GCF_015356825.1 Catenulispora rubra
TGGCCGCTACCCGCCGCGAACGCGCCCGCATCCGCAGCGAGAAAGGCATCCGCTGGGGCGGACGCCCACTCACCACCGCAGCATGACAACACCCCTACCGGCAAACATGACCGGTCACCGCACTAGCGGCCTCGTCAGCATCTCGCGGAGGTCCAGGCGCCTGTCCTGCCACGCGGATGGCCTCCGAATACTCGAACGTCAGTACTGCCCGCTCCACGACTCAACAGGCAACTCCGTTCAAGCCTCTCTTGATCCGCGGGTTCGGGGTTCAAGTCCCTGGCTGCGGACCGGTGGTCCAGGTTTGGTCCAGGGCCGGTACAAGATCAGTACGACGGCTGGGAGTCATCTCTCTGATCTGCATGCGCGCCCCAGCGGATGGCGATCCGCCGGTCGAATGACTCCGGCTCAGCGCGTCGAGATCCCGACGTCGAGCTTCGTGGGCGTCGATGTGATCATTGGTGACGGCGGTCCTTCGACGACGAGAACGGCGGGGCGTTATGACGATGGAATTCCTGTCCGCGGGGGCGCGAAGCCCCATGCCGTGGAAGAACGGCGGCGGGACGACCTACGAGGTGGCCGCTCGCCGCGAGGACGAGGGCGGCGGGCTCGCTGACTTCGACTGGCGGATCAGCTTGGCGGACGTGGCCGCCCACGGCCCGTTCTCGTCGTTCGCGGGGTACGACCGGATCATCACCTTGGTACGTGGTCCCGGCATGGTGCTGACGGTCGACGGGGTCGGGCACCGGATCGATGTGCCGTTTCAGCCCTTCGCGTTCGCCGGCGGCAGCGCCACTGACTGCCGGGTGCTCGGCGGGCCATTGCTCGACTTCAACGTCATGGTGCGGAGCGGACGCGTCCGAGCCTGTGTCGACATCGTTCATCTGGACGGCCCGGTGGCGGTCCCGGTGGCGGTCGCCGAGTCCGAGACCGTCGTCGTGATGGACTTTCAGGGACGTGCCATGGTGCGGGGAACGTCGCGTGTCGAACTCCGCCCGCTCGATGCCGTGCAGCTGCGCGCGGAATCGGAAGTGAGCGCTTCTTCCGACGCGACGGCGGTGCTCGCGGTGGTCCGGCTGACGGATCGATGACGCGTGGCGTCAGCGCGGCGGGCGTCCCGTCGAGCCACCCCCGCGCAGGGACGGCCGTTGCGTGATCCGCCGGTGGAAGTGCTCGTCCTCGACTCCGGCGAGGATCAGATCGGTGACGGCGCTGATGATCCGGTCCAGGTCCCAGTCGACCGTGGTCAACGGAGGCGTCAGCAACGCCGACACCGGGTGGTTGTCATATCCGACCACTGACACGTCACGCGGAATCCGCAGGCCGAGCCCGGCAGCCGCCGCGTAGACGCCGTAGGCGATGGAGTCGGACAGGCACAGCACCGCCGTCGGGCGGTCCGGTGACTCCAGGATTCTGTGAGCCGCTTCCGTGGCGCTGGGCAGGGCGTGGGAGGTCGGCACGACTGTCAGCGCCAATCCCAGGCGCGCCGCCTCCGAGGCTGTGCGCCGGTCGGACGGCCGGTCCGGCGTGGACTCCGGCGTCGAGGTCAGGACCGCCACCCGCCGGTGGCCCAGCGTGTGCAGGTGTTCCAGGGCGAGCCGCACGCCGGAGCGGTTGTCGAACAGCACGCCGCAGGTGCCACCGCCGGCCAGCGCGTCCCCGACGGTGACGACCGGGAGCGTCTCGG
Source organism: Catenulispora rubra (assembly GCF_015356825.1). GTDB lineage: Bacteria > Actinomycetota > Actinomycetes > Streptomycetales > Catenulisporaceae > Catenulispora > Catenulispora rubra. The sequence goes on from NZ_JAACYW010000070.1 coordinate 1,685, forward strand.
CCAGTTGGGCCCAGAGTCCGGCGGCCGGGTCCAGCGGACAGACCACGAGTCCGTCCACCCGCTGGTCGCGCAGCTTGCGGGCGAGAGCAGCCTCACGGTCCGGATCGCCGGCCGCGTCCATGATCAGCGCGTGGTGCTCACGGGCCAGCAGGGCCCGGCCCATCCCGGCCGCGAAAGCCTGCTGCCACAGATCTTCCAGCGAGCCGCACAAAACCCCGACGAGGCCCGTCTTCCCGCTGGAAAGAGCGCGGGCGATCGGGTCGGCCTCGTAACCGAGTTCCTCGGCGGCCCGGCGCACGCGCTCCTGGGTCTTCTTCGAGGTCTGGAGGCCGCGCAGCGCGTAGGAGACCGTCGAGATGGACAGATCGGTCGCCTCGGCGACGTCCCGGATCGTCGCACGCTTGCGGGTTCCCGACATATCGGCAGCCTAGCGGAGTGTCCCGACGCGAGGACGACGCAGACCCGCGGAGGGTGGACACTCTTGACACGACCTTGCCGAACCGGTTCACTGAAACGGTTCGGCGAACCGTTTCAGTGAACCGGTTCGGTGCTGGTGGGGCCCGGGACGGTGCGGAGGGGAAGCATGCTGATCGACGTGCACCAGCACCTCTGGAGCGCAGCCTTCTCCGACGCGCTGCGCCGGCGCCGTACGGCACCGTTCCTGGACGGCTGGACCTTGCACCTCGACGGGGAGCCGCCGTACGCCGTGGACCCGGCCGCGCACGATGTCCAGGCCCGGGCCGCCGCCGAACGGTCTGCGGGAGTCGGTCTCGCGCTGGTCTCGCTCTCCGCACCGCTCGGGATCGAGTACCTGCCGCCGGACGAGGCGGTTGCGTTGCTGGACGCGTACCACGTCGGGGCGCTGGAGTCGCCGGACCCGTTCGGCGTCTGGGCGGCGGCGTCCGTGGTCGAGCCCGACCCGGTCGACCTCGGCGCGCGCCTGGACGCCGGGTGCGTCGGATTGCAGCTCCCCGCGACAGCGCTGCTGGGTCCGGAGGGATACCAGGTGTGTGGATCGTTGCTGTCGCTCCTCGAAGACCGCGGCAAACCCCTGTTCCTGCATCCCGGCCCGGCCGGCGCGGCGGCCGGGCGGCCCGGGTGGTGGCCCGCGGTGGTGTCCTACGTCAACGAGATGCACGCGGCCTGGTTCGCCTTCCGGGCCTTCGGACGGCCCGCGCATCCGCGGCTGCGGGTGTGCTTCGCCATGCTTGCCGGACTCGGTCCGCTGCATGGCGAACGAGCCCGGGCACGAGGCGGCCCGACCGGCGTGATCGATCCCGACGTGTTCGTCGAGACCTCGTCGTACGGGCTGCGGGCGACGGACGCCGTGCTGCGGGTCCTGGGTGTCGACGCGATCGTCCTGGGATCCGACCGGCCCTATGCCCAGCCGATCACCGCAGAGCTGTCCGACTTCTTCGGCCCGGCTGCGGCCAAGGCCTTCACCAGCGAGAACCCGGGCCGGTTGCTGGGCAGCGGCCATCACTCCACGCAGCGCGCAACAGCGCACTGACGCAGAGACGCAGAGAAGGGACTACGCCTGTGAACATCACCGGCGGTGCGGCTTCAGCGGCCATCGAGGAACTGCCGGCCAGGACCTTGGCGAAGCAGGAGCTCCGTGGCCTGGTCGACCGGCTGGCCGAGAAGACCGAGCTTTGGCGCTACCGTGTGGAGTTCTCCTCCGAGCAGCGGCACTACGCCTCGCTGTACCGCGACGAGTACGTCGACGTGTGGCTGCTGTGCTGGGCCACCGGGAACGACACCGGGTGGCACGATCACGACGTGTCGTCCGGAGCGGTCCGCGTGGTGCAGGGCGCGCTGGAGGAGCACAATCTGCGGGTCGGCGGCACCCACATCACCAGCACCGTGGGCGACGGCACGTCGTTCTGCTTCGGCCCCGACCACATCCACCGACTGACCCCGGCGACCGACGGCAGCGTCTCGATCCATGCCTACTCACCACCGCTGTGGCGGATGGGTCAGTATTCGTTCACCGAGGACGGCGCCATGCGGCGCTACTCGGTGAGCTACGCAGAGGAACTGCGCCCGATCGAGCCCGTGGGCTGAGGCGGGTGAGACTTCCGGGGCGTCAACCGTTCGCCGAATCGGCTGCGAGTAGTCGACGCTCCCGGGAAACGCCCCATCGGCGCCTGTCAGCACGTCGCCGCCAGTCGGCGATCACGGTGTCCACATCTGAGGCGACGGCCGCAAGCAGGATCTGAGCCGGTTCAGCGCCGGTTCAGCGCCGGTTCAGCGCCGGCTGTGCGAACCGAGTCGTGGCGCACCACGACCAGATCGGCTCGTGCGCCGACCTCGATCCGTCCGGCGTCCTCCCAGCCAAGGCTGCGGTAGCCGTTCCGGGTCAGCGCCCCGGTGAGTTGTGGCAGCCTGAACCTCCCGCGTCGCCAGCGGTGCACACTGCTCGGGCCGGGCGGCTTTCGACGGTCTTCAAGACCGTCGAAAGCCGTCCAATCGCCGTACTAGTGGTCGGATTACTGCGTCTTGGCGAGGTCGGCGATCGACTTCAGGCCGTACTTGTCGGCCGTCGCCTTGGTGACCACGATCGCGTCGCTGTCCTGTGCCTTGGACTGGTCCAGGACGGTCAGTCCGGCCGGCAGTGCCTTCTGCAGCGCGGCGTACACGTCGTCCGGCGAGGTCGCGGTGGCCTTCGGGTCGAAGTACTGCAGGATGGAGCCGCTGTACTCGGGGATCAGGTCTATCGAGCCGTCCTTGAGTCCGGGGATGTACACCTCGCGGGCACCGATACTGGGCTTGGTCGACACCTTCGCACCCTGATCCTTGAGCGCCTCGGCGTAGATGTCCGCGAGCGCCACGCTCTCCGGGAAGTTGGCCGAGCCGACCGTGACCGCCACCCCGGCGGCGTCGGTGCCGCCCGCGTCCAGGCCCTGGTCCTTCAGCCACTGCTTGGCGACAGTGTCAGGGTCCTGCTTGTCGTTCTGCACCTTGGTCAGAATCGCGCTCAGGCTCGCGGTGTCGAGCTTGGCGGAGACGGCGTTCAGGACCTTCGCGGACCCGGGGGTGGCCTTCGCCTTGTTGATCAGGGGAAGTACGTTCTGGGCGGCGAAGTCGCTCTTCGGGTCCGCGAGGATCACGAAGTTGTTCGCGGCGATCGAAGGGTCGGTGGTGAACAGGTCGGCCGCGTCGACTTGGCCGTTCTTCAGCGCGGTCACCGTGACCGGGCCGCCGGTGTCGAGCACCTTGTAGCCGCCGAACGCGACGCCGTAGTTGTGCTGCAGGCCGGGAACGCCGTCCACGCGGGTCTCGAACTCCGGGGGGCCGCCGAGGATCAGCTTGCTGGCGATCGTCGCCTTCGAGCCGCTGCCGCCGGTGGATCCCGCGTCGGCCTTGCCGCTGTCTTTGCCGCAGGCGGTGAGGACCATAGCCAGCGCGGCCGAGGCCGCGCCGACGAGGATGAACTTGCGAATCATGATTCTCCTGGTCGGTGTTGAGAGGACCGTGCTGATACCTCGACGCTTCAGACCGGTGACACCTTCCTCTGATGGACCTGAGCGACGTCGGTGTCCGGCGAGACGACGGACTTCTTCGAGAACCGGCCGGAGACCCCGCGGGAAACCGCGTAGCGCTGGGCCGTCGCCAGCAATTGGTCTGCCAGCAGGGCGAGCAGGGCCACGAGCACGCCGCCGCCGATCATCTCCGGGAAGTCCTGCTGCTGCAGGCCGTCGTAGATGAACGCGCCCAGGCCGCCGAGGGTCACGTAGGAGGCGACCGTCGCAGTCGAGATCACCTGCAGCGTGGCGCTGCGCAACCCGGAGAAGATCAGCGGCAGCGCGCACGGCAGTTCGACTTTGCGCAGCACCTGGGGTCCGGTCATGCCCATCCCCGCGGCCGCGTCTCGCGCCGCCGGGTTGACGTTCTGCACACCCGCGTACGTGTTGGCCAATATCGGCGGGACGGCCAGCAGGACCAGAACGATCTCGGTCGGGATCAGGAAGCCGGTGTCGGTGCGGCCGTGGAAGTGCGGTGAGATGATCACCGTGAGCAGCACCAGCACGCCGACCGTCGGCAGCGCCCGCAACGCGTTGGCAGCGGTGACCAGGAACTTCAGACGCCCGCTGTGCCCGATGAACAGACCCAGGGGCAGTGCCACCGCCGAAGCGATGCCCAAAGCGATCAGGGTGAAGGTGATGTGGGCCAGGAGTTGGGTCGCGATCCCCTTGTCCACGAGGGTGTCGCGCCAGTGCGCCGGGTCGTTCAGCCAGGTGAGGACGTCGCCGATCATCGTCCCACCACCGCCCTGCGCCAAGAGGTGAGCGATCGGGTACCGAACACGATGAGCAGGTCGAAGGTCAGTGCCAGCAGCACGCACAGCACGATGCCCAGGACGATCGGCGGATAGTAGGGGCCCGTGGTCGACAGCTGCTTGCCCTGATCGAACAGCCGGCCGAGGTTCTCCTGGCCGATGGTTCCGGCGACGGCGACCATGCTGACGTTGGAGACCGTGGCGACCCGCAGCCCCGCCGCGATCACCGGCAGGGCGATCGGCAGCTCCACCCGGAACAGCCGGCCCAGGCGCTTGTAGCCGACGGCCGTCGCGGCCTGCGCCACGTCGTCGGGCACTGCTGCCAGTCCGTCCGCGACCACCCGCACCAGCAGCGCGACCGAGTAGACCGTCAGCGCGATCGGTACCTGCAGCGGGTCCAGGGACTTCAGCCCGAGCAGCGGCGGAACCATGACGAACAGCGCGATGGAAGGGATCGTGTAGAGCAGCCCGGAGATCGACAGCATCGGAGGATAGAGCCATCTGTAGCGGCGGGACAGCCAGCCCAGCGGCAGCGCGATGACCAACCCGGCGATGACCGGGATCACCGACAGATAGGCGTGGTCCCACAGCCAGCGAAGGTCTTCGGAGCGGTGGTCCATGAAGTAACCCCAGAAGTGCAGCGGGGAACTCGACGAACTCGAATCAGCGAGGTTCACGGGGCTCATTTCCGCGGCTCCGGCCGGCCCGACTCGATCAGCGCGAGCACCTCAGCGGCGGTGATCGAGCCGACCAGCCGGCCGTCCTCGTCCACCACCACTCCGCGCCCCGTCGGCGAAGACAGCGTCGCGTCCAGCGCCGCGCGCAGCGATCCGCCCTGCCGGGCCAGGGTTCCGCCCCGGTGCAGCATCTCGTCGGTGACGACCGATCCGCCGGCGCCGGAGGCAGTCGTCTGCAGCCAGCCCTGCGGCTCGTCCTTGTCGTTGACGGCGAGCAGCCAGCCTTCGGCGTCGTCGGTCCCGGCGGGCACCGGCGAGCCGACTGTCACTGTCGGCTCTTCGCGGGTGGACAGCCGGCCGGCGGTGGTGAAGCCGAGCGCGCGGTAGCCGCGGTCCCGTCCTACGAAGCCCGCCACGAACGCGTCGACCGGGCGGTCCAGCAGTTCGGCCGGTGTGGCCAGCTGCGCCAGACGGCCGCCCACCCGAAGCACCGCGACCTGGTCCCCGAGCTTGATCGCCTCATCGATGTCGTGGGTGACGAAGATGATGGTCTTGCCCAGTTCTCCTTGCAGGCGAAGGAACTCGTCCTGGAGTTGGTCGCGTACCACCGGGTCGACGGCGCTGAAGGGCTCGTCCATCAGCATCACCGGCGGGTCGGCGGCCAGCGCCCGGGCGACGCCGACCCGCTGCTGCTGGCCGCCGGACAGCTGAGCGGGGTAGCGCTTGGCGAAGTGGGACGGCAGCCCCACCCGCTCGAGAAGCTCGCTCGCACGGGCGCGCGCCTTCTTCTTGTTCCAGCCGAGCAGATACGGCACCGTCGCGATGTTGTCGATGATGGTGCGGTGCGGGAACAGACCCGCGTGCTGGATGACGTAGCCGATCTGGCGGCGCAGTTCAGGGGCCGGGATCTTGCCGGTCTCCCGGTCGTCCAGCCAGATCCGGCCCGCCGTGGGCTCGATCATCCGGTTGACCATCCGCAGCGTCGTGGTCTTGCCGCAGCCGGACGGGCCGACGAACACGGTGATCTGGCCGGACCGGGCTTCGAGGTCGAGCGAGTCGACGGCCACGGTCCCGTCCGGGTAGGTCTTCGTTATCGATTCGAACCGGATCACCCGGCCCTCACCTCCATCACGTGCTTTTCGAGTGGGGCGTACTGAACTGACTGGACAGGGCGCGGGCCTCGTCGCTCACGATCCGGCCGAAGGCTTCCGCTCGTTCTTCGTTGATGCGGTATGTGGGACCGACGACGCTCAGAGCGCCGGCGATTCCGCCGGCCCAGGTGATCGGGGCGGCCACCGCCGACACGTCCGGTTCGACGATCGAGCGGACGACCATGTATCCGCACTCTGGGACGTCGCCCAGCAGCACGGCACCGGCCGCGGTGCCCTGCAGCGGGATGGTGCGCCCGACCCAACTGGTGTGCCGTACGGCATGCGTGCCTTCCACCATGCCGATGTACAGCGCGCGGTCACCGACGCCGCGGATGCTCAGGTAACTGGTTTCACCACTGGCGTCCACGATCCGGCGCAAGGCGGGTTCAGCCGTCCTGACGAGTTCCTGCCGGCCCAGCGCCATCGCTCCGAGCTGGATGATGCGCGACCCGGCGTGGAACATGCCGTCCTCGTCCCGGCGAACGAACCCTTGGCTCTCCAGCGTCCGGAGCAGCCGCAGCGCTGTGCTCGGTGCCAGGCCGACGCTGCGGGCGGAGTCCGAGAGGCTGATCGAGCCCTCATCACAGACCAGAGCCAGCAGACCCAGGGCACGCTCCACCGTGCGTGTCGCAGGATTCGCCGATACGGCCGACGGGGTCGTCGCTGACAATTTGCGTAACCTTCCTGTCATTTTCGACTAGCAATTGCTGATAGCTGAAAGGGGCTTGCCAGTGGGTGAAAGGGTGGCACACTCATTGCAGTCGCGGAAGACCCCCGATGAAACTGCCGAGAACAATCGTCGTAGCGGCGGGAGACGTCCTTGATCGAACTCGATGGGATCCGGTTGAGCTGCGCGCAGATCGCTCGCGCAGCCCACCGGGAGGAGCCGGTGGAACTCGCCGAAGCGGGCCGCAAGCGTGCTGCGGACTCCTACCGGGTCGCGGCGGAGATATCCGCGCAGCGACCGGTGTACGGCCGCTCCACGGGAGTCGGTGCGAACCGCGGCGTGCCAGTGGACGATCCCGGCGTCCATGCCGTCTCCCTGCTGCGCAGCCATGCCACCGCCGCCGGTCCGGTGCGATCCGCGGAACGGATCAGGGCGATGCTCGTCATCCGCCTCAACCAGCTGGCGGCCGGCGGCAGCGGCGCCGACCCGTCCGTCCTCGACGGGCTCGCCGCGATGATCCAGGCCGACGCGTTGCCCGCAGTCCGCGAACATGGCGGCATCGGTACCGGCGATCTGTCGGCATTGGCCACCACCGCGCTGGCTTTGATGGGAGAAGGGCCGACTTCGACACCGCTGCCCTCGATCACCGGGTTCAGCGCACACGACGCACTGCCGTTCCTCAGCAGCAACGCCGCAACACTTGCCGACGCCGCACTGGCATTCGTTGATCTCGAAGAAACAATCCGGGCCGCGGTGGTGGTCGCGGCGCTGACCTTCGCCGCCGTCGACGGCAATCGCGAGGCCTTCTCAGCGGCGGCCGACCGGGCCACCCCGTTCGCCGGCGCTCGACAGGTGAACACCTGGCTGCGCGCGCTGACCGCGACCGACCTGCCGCCGGCTCGGATCCAGGACCCGCTCGGCTTACGGGTGCTGCCACAGTCCCAGGGCGCGGCGCTGGACTCGCTGCGCGAACTGTCGGCCACCATCGTCCGGATGGTCAACGCGCCCTCGGAGAACCCGGTGCTGCTCTCCGACGAGCCGGTGGACGCGGCGCTCGCCCACCACGGCGGCTTCCACGCCAGCTACCTGCAGATGGCGCTGGACTCCGCCGTCCTGGGCGTGGCGCAGACCGGCCAACTGGTCCTGGGACGGCTCGCGGCCTTGATCGAACCCTCCTTCACCGGGCTGGCCCCGTTCCTCGGCGACGGCTTCGCCGGCGCCTCCGGCGTGATGATCCTGGAGTACGTCGCCGCCTCGGCGCTCGCTGAAGTCCGGGCCGCCGCCACACCCGCCGGGCTGCAGAGCGTCACCCTGTCACGAGGCGTCGAAGAGGACGCCAGCTTCGCCTCGCTGGCCGCCCGGCAAGCGCTGACGGCGACCGGGAACTACCGAACGCTGGTGGCGTGTGAGCTCTTGGCCGCGGTCCGCGCACTACGCATGCAGGCCCGGACGGTGCCCAGCGGACTACGACCGGTGCTGGAGCTGTGCGAGGACCTGCCGCGATCCACCGTGGACCGCGATCTGACACCGGATGTCGATGTGGCCGTCGCGCTGCTGCCCGCGCTCGCGACGATCCTCGGAGAAGCGGGGTGACCACCATGCTCCTCACCGACATCGGCTGCCGGAGACGAGCTGCCGGCGACTGCAGGATGCCGCGCTGGGCGAGATCTCCTCCGCGGCGACGGTCATCGACGGCGATCGGATCGCGCGGGTCGGTCCTCGAACACATCTCCGGGGCCCGCGCCGCTGAACGGGTCGCGCAGACTGCGGGTCCAGTCCGTACCGGATCGTGGCCGCGAGCGGCCTGGCGGATCGGGACGTCGGCCTCAATTCTCCACCTGACCCTGACCTGGTCGAAGGGGTGAGATCGGAGGCGGGACCACCGTCACCTGACGCCCGCGACGCGCACCGCGAGCCCCCTACCGTCCGTCAGGCATGTGAGCACTCCGGAATTCTCTGCCCGACAACGCATCGTTCAGCGATACCCGGCCCCTGAGCCGTCAGAGCTTCTGGGCAGGGACGAGGAATGCCAGGCGATGATGAGCTCATCGTGCGTGTTCGCGAGGGCTTGAGCAGAGTGCTGGTGATCTCCGGCGAGGCCGGCATCGGCAAGACCCGGCTCCTGAACTATCCGGCAGGGCAGCTTCAGTTCCTAAAATCATCATCGAAGCGCTAGGGACCGAAAGCTGGTATCGAACACTGCCGCTACTTAGCCGCACCGAACCAGATGCACTGCAGGCCGTGGCCGAGGTTCTTGGCCACCATCGTCAGGCCACCGATGGCTCGAGCCGCCGACGGCTTGTGTGATCACGGCAGGTTCCCGATCGGTGCGTTTCGACGCGGTGCTTCGGCCAAGGCGGCTCCTGCAGGTGCGGGGCCGGTCCCATCAGATTCTTCGACGGAGACCGGGTGGCGTGGGATTCCCGCGCATACAGGGCTGTTCTCGGACCCGGCTGATCTTCAATGACCACCTCGGGAGCTTCCCGCGCCGGTGCACCGCGCCAAGCCGGCGGCGCGAGCTGGGCTGTTCCCCTGCCTCCGGATCCATGGTGCGTTCGGCCCGGTACTCCCCGCGCATGCGGGGACGTCTCCTAGGAGGGGGCTGTGTCCGTCGGATCCAGGCTCCCCGTGCGTACCGGGATTCCAAAGATCCTCGGCCAGGTGGCCTCGGAAAGCCGGCGCTCCCTGCATATATTGGGCTGTTCCGCTGATCCATACGAGATCGGGCTGCCGCTCGTCTATGTGCCCCCCGCGTACGGAGTGGTTCCCGACATCCGTCACGACTCGTTGTGCGACCTGGTCTTCCCGGCTGCCGGGGACTCTTCCCGACCGCGCGCTGCCAAGCCTGCCAGCCTGGCCGTCGGCTATGCGCTCAGCTCGGGCCAAGCGGAACTGAAATGAACAATGCGTGTCGCCTCAGGGAGCGAACTATCGGAAATTCCCATGACCACTCGAATGCAGTCCACTGGGGAGAATCCGCCATCTCGCAAGTAGCCCAAGATGGCGTCCATTTCGACCCCCTGCTCGTACGCCGACGCCGCCCACTCCGTACCGGATTTTCTCTTTTCCTCGCTAATCAAGTTGATCACCTCGACTGCGTGTCGGAATAGGAAATACCAAGTCTGGTTTGTGACCCACGGGCCCCGAGAGTCGCACGCCCGCAATCCTAAGCTTTTGCCCGCCATAGCCCTGCTCGGACAGCAACGGCAGGAAGACGCGCCGGATCTCTCGCATCATCATCGCTGTCCCTTCCATCCCCAAAGACCCCCTAACCATACCGCCCTGACCGTAGACAGCTATATCCGAGAGAATTACTTCACTATCCGCGATCGACACACTGGCCATCAGCTCAACCGGCCCCCTGGCGGAATCGATCACATGGTAGAGGAATCCCCCGTCCTCGATATTGTCGATACCGCGGACGTCACTGTCAGTTTCATGCGCCGAATCCGGAGAATTGCCAGGTTGCAGTCCGAGCGGGTCGCTGTCGACATTGGGGTTGGGCGAGTACGACTTGGGGTTGAACCCGCCCGCCATCCCGATCGGGTCGGCACTGATGTACGCGGCTGTCTCGGGGTCGTAGTAGCGGTTGAAGTTGTAATGAAAGCCGGTTTCCCGATCGCGATATTGCCCTGGGAAGCGAAGCGGGCAGCCGACATCGGAATCCTCGTCGCCAGCCAGGGCGGTTCCCCAAGCTGTGGTGTCGTGGTGCCAGGTGGTGGTGCCGTCGAGTGCTATGAGGTCGGTGGGCGTGCCGACGATGTCGGTGACGACGAGATTGGTCGTGCCGGCTACCGGCTCGTTGGTTGAGTGCCCGTTGGCCGTAGTGCGGATCTGCGCCAGAGGCCGGTAGGTGCCCGGCGTGTAGTCCCAGGTCAGGGTTTGGGAATCGTTGATGGTCTGCTCGGTCAGGCGTGTGTGGTCCCAGCTGAAGGAAGCCTGGTTCCCGCGTCTGTCCTCGACCTCTGCCCACTTGCCGATTCGGCGGCCTAGCGGGTCGTAGGTGTAGTGCCATGTAGTGCCGTCAGAAAGCGTGACCGTGGTGAGTTGGTCGCGCGTGTTCCAGACATAGGTGGTGACTCGGCGCCGGCCATCGAGGGTACGACGGGTGGTTCTAGTGAGGCGGCCTTTGTCGTCGTGGCTGTAGGTGGTGCGGCCTGCGCTCCGCAAGGAGGTGCCGACACGAGTGCGAGTGCCGTTCGTCTCTGGTGTGTGAGGCGTGGCGCTGTGGATAAGGTTTCCGGTGCTGTCGTAGGCATAGGTTCCGGTCCAGGTGTTTGCCCGGATTGCCGTGATGCGGCCGACAAGGTCCACGTCAAAGTGACGATCGCCGTAGCGGCTGTCAGTGATCGATGTGGGGATGCCATCAGCTCGGTAGTCATAGGTGCGTTCCAGGATCGGTTCAGTGCCTGTAGCAGCGGCAGTCAGGCTCAGGGCCTGCAGACGGCGGTCGGCGTCCCAGGTCCATGCCAAAGTGACTTCGGAACCGAACTGCCGGATGGTTTCGTGACCGGCGTCGTCGTAACCGAAGGTGATCTGTGCAGTGGTGTCGGTCCAGGTCGCAGGGCTGGAGTCCGGGTTGTACGTCCAGGTCGAGGTGATGCCAGCCGGAGTGGTGCGAGAGGTCCTGCGGCCGAGCGCATCGTAAGCGTAGGTGATGGTGCGGCCGTCGACTATCTCAGACAGCACCCTGCCGGTAACCGAACGTTGATACTCCAAAACGCTCACGCCGTTCGTCGCCCGAATCAAACGGCCGACCGTGTCGTACTCGTAGGTCGTGGTGTCGCCCCATTGATCGGTTACCCCCGTGAGGCGCCCCAGGAGGTCGCGGCTGTACGTGAGGACGTCGCCGCCGGCGTCGGTGCGGGAGATCAGCTGCCCTGCCGCGTCCAGCGTGTAAGTGATCTGACGACCGTCGAAGTCACGTTCGGCAATCAAGCGGCCCGCGGGATCGTAGGTGTACACCCACTGCCGACCCTGAGGATTCGTGACCGCGGTCAAGCGCAGTTCCGTGTCGTAGCCGAACTCGTATCGTGCGCCGTCGGGTTCGGTGCGGGCCGTGACCCGGTCGCCGGGGCCGTATTCGGTGCGGGTCACCGCACCGGTGGGGCTCCGGTGTTCGACCGGGTTGCCGGCCGGGTCGTAAGACCAGCTGTTGGTGGCGCCGGATGGCGTAACGCTCGTGAGCAGTCGACCTTCGGGGGTGTACGCGGCGCGACTGGTGCCGCCAGCAGGGTCGGTGAACGCCATCTGGCGGCCGAAAGGGTCCCGGACGATCGTGCTCAGGCGACCCGCGGCGTCGGTGACAGCCGTCGGCAGACCGGCGGCATCGGGCTGGATGCTGACATGTCCGCCGAGCGCGTCGGTGACACCGGTCAGCGCGCCGGTACGGTTGAACACGCGCGTGGTTATGGCGCCTGCTGGATCAGTGACGGTGAACAGGTTGCCGTGCTCGTCGTACGCGAACCGACGCACAGCGCCGTCAGCGGCCGTGATCTGCACCGGCTGGTGCAGCTGGTTGTAGTCGAAGCGCTCGGCCGTCCCGTCCGGGAGTTCGATGCGGCGGACATCGCCGTGCTCGTCACGGATCAGACGGCTGGTGCGTCCGAGCTGGTCGGTGAACGACAACAGACGGCGGTAACGGTCACGTTCGATAAGACGGACGCCCCCGAGGGGGTCGACGATCTTGTGAACCCCGGAGCGCGTCCAGTGATAGACCGTGTCCAAGCCCAGTGAATCGGTGACGGTCGTGGTCCGAGCGTCGAGGTCGTAGAACAGGCGGGCGTTCTGGTGGCCGCCAGTGCCGGCGGTGGCGACGATCCGGCCTTGGTCGTTGAAACGGTAGCGCAGGGCTTGGCCGTTGGCGTCAGTCCAGCCGGTGATGCGGCCGACCTCGTCGTAGTCGAAGGTCAGCGGCCGGCGGCGGGAGTCGATCGTCTGGGTCAAGTCGCCGCGATAGTCGTAGCCGAAGGCGACGACGAACACGCCGGCGGCCGTTCCATCGTCCAGTCGCAGGCCGCTGATCCGCGTGCCTTTCGACGTCGAGGCGGTGTCGATCAGGACGCGATAGCCGCCGCTGTGCCGAATTTCGGTCGGTTCTCCGCGGCCGTCGTAGAGAAAATCACAACGGTTGCCGTTGCGGTCGGTCAGGGCGGAGATCGGCCGGATGGCGGTCTGGGCCCGGTCGGCCCCGTCAGCGTCGGTGGCAGCGAAATGGAGGGTGGTACCGTCCCAGGGGTTCTCGATGAGGATCTCGCCCTGACCGCCCATCCAAGTCAGCGGTCGACGTTCGCCCTCCGTGGGCAGCACCGCGAGGCCGTCGAGCGGAATGGGATAGTGCAGGACGGAGCCGTTGGCCACCAGGTAGTGGATGCCTTCGGCATCCACGATGACACGCTGATCCACCGTCGAGGCCCAAGTGGGGCCGAACCACCTGCCGAAGCGGTACCCAGAGGCGTGGGTCCGGCTGAGGACCAACGGCAGCACCCCGGGAAGGACCAGGTCGGTCAGGTCCAAATAGGCCTCGCCAGTGATCACGTTGACCGGATCGCCGACGATCTCGTCCGGGGTGGGGATGACGGCTTGTGCCGCAGCTTCGTCCGGACGCGGCGTCTCCGATTCGCGGGGTTCGGCTTCCTCTGTACGGCCTGCGTCAGGGTCAGGATTTTCGTCCGGGGAACTGGTTGAGACCTCATCGTCACCGTGGTCGTCGGGAGTCTCGGAACGGATTTCCACGGCAGGTCCGGACTCGACGTTCTCCTCGTGCACCTGTGCCAAGGTGTCGCCGCCGACGTACTCCGGCTCCTCAGTCGGGCTGATCGGGCTGCCAGTGTCGGCAGCCTGGACGTTCACCAGCGGGACCGGAATCGCTTCCGGATACATCTCCGATTCGTCGGCGATACCGGCTCGTTCATGATGATGGGTCTCGCTCGTCTCGTTGCCGCCATGAAGGTGGTGGCTGGACGATTGGTCCGCAGCCACATCCTCGGGGCTCTGCGCATCTGTCGTTTCCGCATCCCGTCCGGGGAGATCGGCACCCGAGTCAGACGGTGCCGCCTTCTGGTCGGCAGGGCTCGCGGTCTCCGGCTCGCCGGCGGCCACGACCGGCACCGGAACATCGGGGTCTACCGCATAAGGCTGGTCGGCGGAGTCAGCACCGTCAGGGGGCCCGTCCGGCCCGGCATTCTCGCCACTGTCCACCGGTGCCGGGTTGTCGGGAGCCTCGAAGCTGTCGGCGCCGGCGTCCGAGCCCGAGGTCGTTTCCGGTACGAAGTCGTTGGCCGCGACCAGTACGTTGTCGTCCTTGTCGTCCGTTCCAGGCTCCGCAAACGTAAAGCTGTCAGACACAGGACCAGCAGAGACGTCAGTGTCTTGCTCAGTCGTATCCGCCTCGGCCAGTCGGGCCGTGACCGCATCGGCCATGACCGCATCGAGACCCGCCCGACCGTTGTCCGCGACGACACCGGTCTCCGCCACGCCGACACCAGGAGGCTCCGGGGGTTCGGCGCCGTTGTCTGAAATAGTGCTGAGCACCTCCGAGGCGTAAGGGCTGGAAACTGTCTCCGCGGCCGCCGGGGCCGACGCCGGAGCGTCAGGTGGCGACACGGGCTCCGACGCCGCACCACCACCGCTGACAGAAATGCCGCCTGCGTCGATGCTCATCTCTGTTCCTCCTCTGAGGTGGCACGGAACTGGGATGCGACCGGCGGCACGATGACATCACGGCTGGTGCCTGTGCCGTGAGGGAACAAGACACGGGCCAGCCGGACGGTATCGACCTCCAGGAATGCGGCGGCCTGGCGAACCCGTTCGGTGGGATCCGCAGCGTTACTCAAGCGCGCCGCGGCAAGGTCGATCGTCGGTGGGTTTCCGTAGCCGTTGACCGTCGCGGCCGTCGGCAGGTACGTGTCAGGATGTCGGTCCAAGGCCACCAGCTGCTCGGCGATCGTGGTGCCGGGCAGATCCAGCCCGCGCGTACGCCACGCGGTGGTGTTGGGGTGGGCCGGCGCCGAACGGTCCTTCTGCGCAAGAAGGGCTCGCGCAACGTCGGTCCAACGGTGACGACCGGACTGCCAGTGGGTTTCGGTCCCGTCGCAACCGGCCGGGTCGCCGCATCCCGTCAGTTGCCGGCCGGCGACCACTGCGAGATGTGCGGCCAGCGCCTCGGGGCTGTACCAGGCGGCCAACCCCTCGTAGCGAGACTCGATGGCTGCCTGGACACGGTGTGCCAGCGCGCATTCCAGAGTTCTGGTGTCATGGTCGGCGTGGAGCCTATGCAGCCAGGCCGGGTCGGGCCGGGGCGCGGGGTCGCCTGTGATGTGGGTGATCGCCAGGGTTTCGATCCACAGCGTGAGGCGGGGGTCGTCGGCCAAGTCCGCCGCGGTGGCGATCTCGCGAAGAGTACAGCGACGGGCCTGGCAGGAGCTGCCGCAGGCAACGGCGCGTTGTGAAACCGGTGGGTCGCGGTCGACGCCGGTGGCGTCTTCGCGATCTTCGCGCAGTGGCATGGCCACCAGCAGGGCTTTGTCCATGCCGTCGGTGAAGACCGCAGCTCGACCTGGCGGGAGGGTGACCAGGTAGCGGGATTGCTCGTCGGCCAGGTTCATCGTCGCGCCGACCGTCGTGCGGTCGTCCAGGGCCGGGAGCCGGTGGACGATCTTCACGGCGGAGTTCTTCAGGACGTCGGTGATGATCTTGTCAGGGATCTGTTCGGCGACGACGATGCCCTCGCCGTAGGCGCGGATCTCGGCCAGCAGCCCGGCGAAAAGCTCCACGGCGTGGGCTGCGGGACTGCCGGGGTCGGCGTGTTTAAGCAGGCGGTGGGCTTCTTCGATGACGGTGACGTGCCGCAGGTGCACCGGCCCCGCGGTGGCGCGGGTGCGCAGGTGTTCGGTGATGCGGATCAGGACTGCGCCGATGAAGAAGGCCTTGTCCTGATCGTTGCCGATGTCCTCCAACTCCAGCACGACGTTGCGTTCGAGGAGTTCGGCGACGTCCAGGGGGTGGCCGCCTTCAAAGAACCGGCCGGGAGTGCCCAGGCGCAGGCTGCCGATGCGGACGTCGATGAAGCCGCGGACGTTGTCGGTGACATCGCGCGCGTATCCGATCTCGTCGACCACCTGTAGCGCGACCCGTCGCAGGTCGCCCAGGTTCGGGAAGCGCGGTTCGAAGTCGGGGTTGCGGGGCCGGGACAAGGCCACGTCCCAGCCGGCCTGCTGGTAGCAGCGGGTCAGGGCGTGCGAGAGGATCTGCGGGAAGGGCTCCACGGCGTCGAACGAGGCCAGGAACAGCGCGCGCAGCAGGTCGATGTGGGTTTGCAGCGGGAATCCGGGTTCTGGTTCCAGCGGGTTCAGGCAGGCCGGGATCACGTCGGGTTCGCCGGGTCGGATCACCAGGACCGGCCGGTCGGCCGGCAGCCGGCCGGCCATGCGGGCGTATTCGGCCTTCGCCGGCTCGATCACCAGCCACGGAACCGGCTCGGGCCGCGTGGACAGGCCTTCCAGCAGGGTACGTACGGTCTGGGATTTGCCGGCGCCGGTGGCACCGCAGACGAAGACATGCCGGTTCAATGAGCCCAGGGCGATCCGCAGGGTTCCCGCGGCCAGGTCGTCGTGGTCCAGCACGGTGCCCAGTTCCACCGAGTCCGCCTCGGAGACCTGGGTCTCGGAGGTGACGTCGAAGGTGGAGCGTTCGATCAGCCGCACCCCGGGAATCTCGGTGGCCGGCACCTGGGCCAAAGTCGCCACCAGCGGTGAGCCGGCCAGGAACGGATAGGTGTGCTCTCCGGACTGCTTGCGGATCGCCAACGCCTCGCCGAAACCCAGCACTGGGCGCATGGGCGCCAACGCGAACGGCGTGCCAGACAGGTCGTGCCCGGCCACCAGCAACGCAGCGACGGCCGCAGCCGACGGCGCGTCGGATCCGCCGGCCAGCAGGTGCACCCGCCACATCCCGGCCGAGGCACCGGCGCGGATCTCCAGATGCCGGCGCGCGGCACGCTCGGCCGCGACCGCGTGCTGCGGGGCGGAGGAGCGGGCCCGGGCGTCGTGTTCGTCGGCCGCAGCCCGCCGGGCGTGACCGTCCAGGTCTTCCGGCCCGATGGGCAGCGCGACCAGCAGCCAGGCGAACGGGCCCTGCCAAGCGGCCAGCAGCGTCTCCTCCAGCGAGGCCGGGCTGCGCGACAGCGTCCGCTCCGCGGCGAGCGTGGGGACCAGCAACGCGTCGGTCGCCGCGGCGATCGGCACCCACCACTTCATCGCCGACAGCGCCTCGCCGAGCCCGCGCCGGTCGACCCGCCGCCCGCGGGTGCCCGGCGGGAACACCAGGGCCGACGGCTCGGACGCCCCCGCAGGATGGGTTGTACACACTACGTCCACCGGTCCGCCCAGACGCGGCCGGTGCCAGGCCATCATCAGCGGCTCCCCGCCGGCGGCCAGGCGCTGATGGTAGGCGGCGATCACAGCCGAGGTATGGACTGCCGGCCGGATATCACGCACCGGGCTCTGGCTGGAACCACCACCCAGCACCGGCGCCCGGTAGACCTCCTCTACGCGGCAGACCTCCGCCATCGCATCAAGCCAGTCCGAAAGCCCCGTGGCGTCTTCAGCGTCACCGCGGTGCGCTACGACGTTGCTGCCCTCCGGGCCGGAGGCTGTAGTCACGGGGTGTGCCCCTTCCTCCAAGGGAGGGGAACACGTCGCAGGGTACTGGCAACGCCGTTCTCCGCACGCCTGGTCCATGCGGAGATGGTTGCCGCCGCGGCAGGAAGAGCTCGGATAGCCGATCGCCCGTCATCGATGATCGGTGGAATCAGCGGGACAAGCTCGAACTCGTCGGACGCGCCAGGAAACTCGGCGGCTACATCTTGTCCGCCAAGATCCTGATTCTCGCCGAACGCATTGAGCGCCATACCGCTGTCCAGGAACGCCGCGATGCGCGGATCGACCTCCACGGCGCGGACTTTCAGCTGCCCGTCTGCACGGTCGACCAGCAGCATCGCGAAGTCAGGGAGCTGCTGAAGTGTCTCCGGGGCGACCGCATGTTCGTGTACCCGCTGCAGGGTCTCAGCCCGGGAGTCGCTGACGCCTTCGGACCGCGACGTGCCGCGAGACCAGTTGCGCTCGCTGCCGGAGGTGGTAGTGCGGGTCTCGTCCCTGGAGTTCACGCGCTTGGTGAAAAAGGCGCCCGGTTTCTGAATACCGGTGCTACCCACGCGGTCACCCGTTACGGAACGGCCGGCGCTCTCGGACGTACCGGTGCTCTCCGACCCCCCGGTGCTGTCGGACGCCGACGTGGAGGTCTCCTCTCCGTGCGTCCAGGTCGCAGACGAGAACACCATCTTGTACTCGCGCCCGACGAAATCGGCGGCCACCGTGGCTTCCTCATGGTTGCCCAGCCGCATGAAACCCACCAACCCGCCGCCCCCGACGATCTGGCGGGCGTTGCCGCGCAGGTGCTCGAACATCAGAACCAGCGGCACCCCCTGCAAGGCGCACGTGGTCGTCAAATCCTCGATGTGGCGGGTGGCCACCCCGTCGGCACCGATCACCACCAGCGCCTGCGGCAGCAGATAGCCGGTCTCCAACTTCCGGGTCAGAGCGGCCACCAGGAACTCGCGGACGAACTCCGAACGCGCGCCGCGCCGACCCGCCGAGGACTGCACTACCTGCAGCGGCACCACTGCGCGCCGTTCGACACCCAGCCGCAAAGCGCCCAACGCCTCAGCCGCGGCCAGCAACTGCCGCAACCGCGGCAGGCCCTCGCGCCGACTGTCATCGCCGAATGTATCGCTGACCAGGGACTCACGTTCAGTACGAGTCAGCTGTCCCGGGTTCGGCCACTGGTTGTCGTCCGCGAGTTCTCCAGGACGCAAGGGCTCGCCCATTACCGCACGCAGCCCCAGGGCCAGACGGGGCATGGTGATCTCGCCGTGCCCGTCAGGCCCCTCCAACACCTGACACACTCGAGCCAGGAAATCTTCATCGGCCATCGCAGCCGTTCGGGCCACATCAGCCTCACCGCCATGCACCGCCTGCACAATCGCGGTGATCACACCGTGCCGATCGGACCCGGCCAGCAGGTCGCTGTAGCCGCCATCGGCCGGCAACGCCTGCACGTCGACTTCAGCCCCGTAAGAACGGGTCGTCGCGACCAGTTCCTCCAGCACCGCGGGGGAAGCCAGGTTCAGCACTGTCACTCGCAGACCGGACCCGAGCAGCGAGGCTGTC
Source organism: Catenulispora rubra (assembly GCF_015356825.1). Lineage (GTDB taxonomy): Bacteria > Actinomycetota > Actinomycetes > Streptomycetales > Catenulisporaceae > Catenulispora > Catenulispora rubra. The sequence goes on from NZ_JAACYW010000070.1 coordinate 20,686, forward strand.
AGCACTGTCGCAAGAGCCTGCCAGCCCTGCGGCGTCCCGCCGTAGACATCGATCCGATCACAGCGGCTCGGCATCCTCGCCGGCTCCCAGCGCAGTACCTGATCAGCGATGAGACGAGCATCCTCAGCGGCCTGAAACCGCGCCCGCTGCCGCTGCCAGGCCACCACTTCCCGCCGTGCCGCGGCGACGGTGGCTCGCTCGCGCAGAACCGCCACCCCTACCAGCATCCGGGACAGCACCGAGCGGCTCAGCAGCGCCAGCATCGCGCCGGCGAAGCCGACCAGGACGATTCGCGTCACCGGCAGACTGCGCGCCTGGTGACGGACCGCGATGATGTCGGCCAGCGCGACCACGCACAACGCGAACGTTGCCACCGACACGACCCACAGACCGACGTTCTTCACCCGGCCCCGCAACCACCATGCCGTTGCCGCCGCCAAGCCTGCGGTAGCCGCGACCGTCGCAATCTCCTGCGCCGCCACGGCACTGGAGTCTTGACCGGCGATCGCGGCGGCCGGCAACGCACCGATCACGAACCCGTAGACCGTCAACTTCTCCGCAGTGCCCACACCTGCTACCCAACGCGCATAACGCCTTAGAACGCTGGGCTCCGCTTGAGGCGGTACCGGCTCCGGGCGGTCGAATTCGCGCCGCAACAGGCGCTCGGCCACTGTGAAGCCCATGCGACGCCCCTGGCTGAACAGCGTCCGCACCGCCACGTCGTGCTCTGCAACGACCACCGCGTCCAACGCCGTCATCGCGGAAGGCACCCTCGGCAGGACGTACCGCGGCTCCGCCGCGGCATACGCGCCCGCCTCCGAAGAAGGCCGCATCACAGCACCGTCGTCAGCTACCACGCCCACCCCACGTATGTGGTATCGCTACGTCAAGACCTCATGACCGAGAGTATCGAAGACCACTGATATGTCTACTCCGCGCGCCGCCGAGTCAGGTAACGAGTTGGACATCCAAACAAATGTGCGCCAAGCAGGGGCGCCGGCCGCTGACCAGCAGGGTCGGCAGGCCTTGCAAGCGCGAACGTTGAAGGCATAGCCAACTCCTTGGCGGAATTTGCATGCCTGCGCTGTCGGAGGAATGAGCGCCGTTCGACACGATTGTGCGGCGCCTACCTCGTGCTCGACGGAGGTCGGGCCCATCGTCCAGGTACTCCTGCGCGTGCAGGGCTGGTCCCATCAGACGTTACGCGACTCGCCGACGAAGATCGCGGCGACGCTGCGGCGATTCGTCGTCATCCAAATATGCGCCCTCTACTACCGAATCGAGCAACGGAGGGACGTGTTCGTAGCGGTTGGTTCCGCACCCGTGATGAGGTTGAAGGTGCAACAAGATTTGACCCCGTGCTTCGCCGTCGCACCCGGCACTGTTGTGACGGACTCGGGTTGGTGGTGGCAGGGCAATCTCTCCATTGGCGGCAACTTCGACAGTGGTCCGCTCACCTGTGACGTTCCTGCTCAGCAGAACAGAGGCTGGTTCATGTGCAATAGTCTGAATTAGATTGCGATATTGTACGCGGGATGATCCGAGCCCGACCGGGCCTTTGGCGCCGGTCGGGCTCTTTGCGTCCGCCAGCACGACCGTCGCTTCACTGAGCACCTCTGTGCTCCACAGCGACGAATTGGAATTCGGCTGTCTCGTCGTTCACCGGATCGTGCAGCAGGTACTGCTGGGACCCGAAGCACTGGTTGCGCATCGAAGAGTCCCGGACGCACCAGCACGCCGACAGCCGTCCGCCAGGACCTCGCACCGCTCGAACAGCGCGGAGATCTCGCCCGGATCCGTTGCGGCGCGACCGACATGCGTGGAAGCGTCAGCGGTGCGCAGCCGACCCGACAACGGCGTGTGCGAGTGGCAAGCTGCCTGCGAAGCCTTTCGTCGGCGGCTGCGGCACGTCCGGCCGCAGGGCGGTCCGACGGAAGTCCGGCCTCAAGCGGAAGAACAGCGCGGTGAGCGCGGTCCCGCGCTCACCGCGACCGTCGACTACTGTCCTGTCACACCAGCGAGCCGCCATAGGTTGCCGTTTTCGTCCACGGCGTATGCCGTGCCGGAAGCCGTGAACGAAAGGGAGAAGATGTTGGCGTCGATGTCGCTGACGTTCGCCTGCTGCCCCGTGGCCGGGTTCACGCGCATCACCTCGCCAGCGACCAGGACGTAGATCAGTCCATCGTTGCCCACCGTTATCGAGGTGGGCTCGTAGTCCTGAGAGGCCAGGATCTGGGAGGCCCCGGTGCCGAGATCCGTTTCCAGGATGTTCCCGCTCATCATGTCGGCTGTGTACGCCGCACCGGACGCACTGAACGCGATGCCCTCCGAGAAGCCGACAGCTCCGGCGACCACCCGGGCACTCCCGCCGTCCGGAACAGCGATGAGCTCGCCTCGCGCGTCAGTGGCGTAGGTGGTGCTGCCATGGCGAGCGACACCGAACAGCGGTTGCAGCCCTGAAGCCAGCGTGCTGTGGCTTCCCGTGGCGAGGTTGACACTCTGGATAGTCCCGTCGTAGCTCACGACGTAGGCGTTCGCACCGTCGACGGCGACCCCTCTCAGGTTGCCCAGCCCGGTAGCGACCGTGCTCGCCGCACCGGTCGTCAGGTTGACCTTGCGCAGGTCGCCGTACCCGTACGTCAGGTACATCGAGCCAGCACCGTCGGTGACTTCGGCGGCGTAGCCGCCCAGACCGGAGCCCAACTGGACACAGGCCGCCGAAGGGCAGTGGATCCTGACCGCCGCAGCGCTGGCGGGAGCGGCCACGCCCACCGTCGCGCCCAGCGCCAGCAGAGCGACGGCGGCCGAACTCACAGCCCGCTTACCGACGAACCACGCCGATGTTCGTGTACTGATCATGCACCGGATCCATTCTGCTCAAAGGGGAAACCGAACCGACACCTGCTGCCGGCGCTAGAGACTTACGGATCGCACACCAATCCGGTTCGCGCCTCAACGGTCCAACCGCATCGCAGCATGCGATCGGCCCGATCCAGACATCGACGACGGGCTACGACGTCGTGCGACGAGACGGCCGCGTCCGCTGCGCCTGGGCAGACCACCGACGCCGGTGCCCGAACCAGTCCGGCGCCATCCCCGCCACCGGGTCGTGGAGACGCCCTCTTCCACCGCTACGTCACCTCCACCTGGCTCGCCGTGGAGAGCCGAGAAGACTGGAGCCTTAGCGACGCCGCTGAGCGCAACCGCAGCCGCGCAGAGCGCGGTGCTCGCTGGACGGACCGTCATAGAAGACGCCGACCTGGAGCAGGCCCTCTGCCGTACTTGGGAGCGGTAGACATATATCGCCCCAGGTATGATCGATCATTGCCTCAAAAGCGAAATACGCACGCATTTCTTAGCGGCAATTTAGCAATCCGCTGTTTCCAGGACACGGCCTGGCCGCGCAGCAAGGCGCGCTTGGCGCTTAGTGAACCGATCCCCCCGGCGCCTCGTAATGGCTCACCGGCTCACGCTCGGTCGGCGGATCGTGGTGTTTCCATGACTCACGCCGGGCAGTGGCGCCGACGCAGCCGCGGACTCCGCCGTCGGCAGTGGTCGGACCGTCGTGAAGAGGCTGGCACTGTGAGTATTTCGATTCCGCCGGAACTGGATTGGGTGGCGGCCCTGGCCGTCGGTCAGAGCTGGCCGGCCAGTGATGAGGACCAGTTGGCCGAGCTGGGCGACGCATGACACGACACGCGGAACCAGCTGGAAGCGATCAATCACGATATCGCGCCGATGGCCTCAGGGATGCGCGACGCATTGTCGGGGCCGACTGCCGAGCAATTCGGTTCGTTCGTCAAGCAGCTGAATTCCACAATGCCGACCTTGGTGGATACTTCCGGCCAGATGGGTGATATGTCCCACGAGACGGCGGTCCAGACTCAGTATTCGAAGTTGATGATTCTGCTGCAGTTGGCGTGGATGGCCGAGCAGTTGCTGGAGTGGGCGCCGACGGTGTGGGGCGCGGCGCTGATACCGGAGATCGAGGCCATCGGCCGGCTGATGGTGTCGCAGATCGCCAAGCGGTTCGTCACGTCGGTGGCGTCGGCGACAGCGATCCAGACCGGTATGGACAGCGCGGTCCAGGCCTTTCAGATGTTCGTGCTGAAGGACCGCGACCACTGGGACACCTCATCCACCTTGAGCGCGGCGGAAATGGGTGTGTTGTCCGGCGGGATCGGTGCAGCGTTCCACGAGGTCGGACACGGGATCGCGCCGGACTTCGTGAATTCGTTCAAAGGCAAGGTCACCACGGCGACGGCGACCGGGCTGACGTCGGCAATGGTGTCGAACGCCGTCTTCGGCGGGAACCAGGACCTCGGGTTGGCGCTCAGCTCCGGACTGCTCGGCGGCGTACTCGGCGCGAAAGGCCCGCACGGGCCGGCTCGGGAGGCGCTGGCGCTGGATCTGGGGAGCCTGCACGAGCTGGGCGAGTTGGCGAAGAAGATCGATGGGAAGGAGGGGCTGCCCGGGTTCGAGACCACGTTCATGAGCAGCCCGAAGCTGGTAGATCACGAGGCGCAGGGGGTGCCCCAGCAACGGCCCGCGGTGGAGGGCGCGGAGCCGCCGGGAGGGCCCGGGTCCGGTGGACTCGAGGAGGAGACTCGGACGCACCAGCTGTTGAGCTCGGGCGGTGGGGATCAACATGGCGCCGATGGACCGGCGCCAGTTGCTGAGCACTCGCCAACGGTGGTCGCTGAGACGCCGACGAGCGTTGTGTCGATCGCCGAGCACCCGCAGGCTACGGCACCTGACGCCCGACCTACGGTTGCCGCGGCGGTCAACGAGCATTCGCAGCCGATCTCTCCGGACGCCCGCCCGACCGTCGACCTGTCGCAGCCGATCGCTCAGGACATGCGGCCGTCCCCTGGTACGTCGGCAGCCGAGCAGCCGCAACACATGGTGCGCGGGGCAAGCGTCGCAGAGCGTTTCCCAACTCCCGTCGGAGACACCCACGACTGGAGCGTCGCGCGCCCCATCGAGGTGTTCACCGATGAGGCGCATGCCAGTTCGTTCCTGTCGAACTTCGGGGTCGGATACGGCCGCACACTGCACCTGCGCGACGCCGTCGACCCCACGTCAGTGCCCCAGCACTGGTCGATCTGGCCCGCCAGGCCGGCCGGACCTGGCTACAGCTGGTCTTGGACCCGGCGAGCCGGTTCGCCGGGGAAATGCGCACCGCGGTCGCCACGGTCCGTCCGGACGACTGGCAGACGAACACCGCCGCGATGACTCACCGGGACGCGCTCCAGGACCGGCTCGCCGCGGCTCGCGAGAACGACGGCCAGGGCCTGGCAAACCTGAGCGCCGCAGACCTGATCCAGCTGCTCGCCACCGACCGGTCGGTGCGCATCGTGGACGAGCACGGCATCGCTCTGCCCGAGCTCAACGCACGGGAAACCATCCGCTTCAGCACCGTGCACGGCCCCACCGGCGCCGCGACCCGCCAGCCCCGGATCCTCGACGCGAGGCCTGTCAACACCTCGCTGCGCCTGGGCGAGGAGCGCGCCGTGGCCCGCGACGGGCGGCTGCTCCGCTCCGTCTCCTGGAAGCCAGACGGCGCCCTCGTCCCGCACGTCCGGCGAGCCGTGCACGAATCGGACCCGCTCACCGAGACCCCTGAATTGGTGGCCGGCGTGGGCCTGGGCAGCGCGGTGGTCAAGGAGCTGCCCGGCGGCGAGCAGGTCCACGCCACGGTCCGCAGTCTGGTCAACGAGATGGCCGGGAACCTGCGCGACATGCGCCGCGGCGACCGACCCCGCGTGGCGCAGGCCGACGCCCGCCGCGACCGTACCGCAGCCCGGCGGCGCTTCAAGCTGGACAAGCAGCTCCAGCTCACCCTCGGCACGCCCAAACTGCGCGGCGCCCGGGGACGCGGCCTGGACACCGGGGTCCAGGAAGAGTTCCGCTTCCGCGGCCGCACCTACCGGGTCAGCGTCGAGCAGGTGCTCCTGGACCGGCGCACAGGCCCGGATGCCCCGAGCGAGGACAACGTCGGGATCGACCATCAGGTCAAGGGCACCCGCGGCACCGGCAGCACAGTAAAACGCGGCTGGAGCGCCGGCTTCGACATCGGTGCCGGCGCCCGCGTCGAGCTCCCACAGGGCTCCGCCATGGACATCGGGGACGCCGCGCTCGTGCTGAGCGGCGGCAAGAGCCACGTCCAGTCCGACGGCAAGGCGGCCAAGAGCTACAGCCGGCTGCGCGCGCCGAACGGCCCGGCGGCCCGCCCCGAGTACGGGGCCCGCTATCAGATCACGGTCACCGAGACGACCCGCCGGATGTCGGGCTTCCGGGAGCGTCGGACGGTGAGCCGGATCATCGAGGGCGACAAGGCGACCGTCCCGGCCATCGTGCACTCGGCGTTCCGACCCGACACCGCCGACGCCGCGCGCCCCGACTTCGTCGACTACGTCAAAGCCAACCGCGCGGTCACCGCCACCATCGGGCGCACCAGTGTGCTGACCGCCACGGAACACGAGGACCTGCGCAACCACCCGTCCCGCATCACCTTCGACCGGTCCGGCACCGACGGCCTGCACGCGACCTTCGCAGGGCTCGATGACACCGTGCGCACCGCCACCAAGGCCGTGATCGGCCGGGCGCGGCGGGCCAACCCGCAGGTCCCGGCTTCAGCCTGGCGGCACCCGCCCTACGTGGCAGAGGTCGAACGCGCCGTCGCCGAGGGCTTCCTGCGCGCCAACCTCCCACGGCTGCTGAGCGAGGAAGGGCTGACGATCCCGTTGCCCAAGGAGTTCCGCTGGGCCCACGTCCGGCCGATCCGCCCGAACGCCGAGCACTCGTTCACACTGCGCGGATTCCTGGTCGAAGCCAACCCGGCGGCCGGCCACGAGGCGGCCAAAGCGGCGGTCGAGAGTTACAGCGAGAACGACCTGAAGCAGACCGACACTCACACCGAACATGTGGGCCTCACCCTGGAGGGCGCGCTCGGTCCGGCGTACCAGAAGCCGAACGGGCAGCAGGACTCCGGGGGCGGTGGTGAGGAGCACACCGGGGCCGACGAGACCGGCGGCGCGCTGAGCAACTCCAACCGGCGCGCCATCGCCGACAAGCTGCACGCCTCCGTCAAGGTCGAGTTCAGCACCACGCTGCACGGCAAAGCCAAGGCCACCACCAAGGGCAGCATCGACGTCTCGTTGCTGACCGAGAAGGTCTCCCAACGGTTCGTCCGAGCGCACCTGGTCCTGGAGGTCACGGCGCACCGGCAGCCGGTGGACTCCTGGCGGCTGACCCGGGAACTCAGCTCCAGGTTCGGGTCCACGGCCCACGACGCCGCGGCCGACACCACCCGGCTGCTGGTCGAGAACGCGGTCGAGGTCTCGATGAGCAGGACACTGCACGCCGACATCGCCGATCCCTCGCGCCTGGACCCGCCGCCGAAGGCGGAACAAACCCGGTACATCAAGCGCCACGACACGGCCTTCGCGGCCGGCTACGCGACGCACTTCGAGGACCGGGCCGCGGTGTTCGAGGCCAGCGGCGCCGGCTTCCCCGACGGACCGCGCCGCCTTCCGGAGCGAACCGGCATCGTCGGGGCGGTCCGCCACGGACTGCAGGCCACCGGACTGATCGGGCCGGAGCACCTGACCGATGCCTCGGACGCGTGGCGCGGGATCGCCACGGTCTTCGACCCCGAAGAGCTCAAGACGCACCCGCACGATCTGCTGAACACCGGTATCACGCACCGCGTCGAGATCCCCGGGGACCTGGGGAGCACGCGGCGGTTCACAGTGCGGGTCACGGCCCGGCACGTGTACAGCGACCACATCCGGTCACGCGACAACGGCGCGGTCACGCTGGGCGGCCAATCGCTGAAACAGAGCTCTGAGAGCCGCAATCGAGGCTGGGAGTTCTCGGCCGGCGGCGGTATCGGCGGCCAGTTCACCAAGGACGGCGCGGGCGGAGGCACCCCGTTCGCCGCCCTGAAGTGGGCCACCGGCCGGGAGACCACCACCGGGAACCAGGCCGTCGTCCGCGACATCCGGCGCGCGACCGCCGCGGGCGAGAGCGAGGAGTTCCTGCACCACCTGAACGTGACCATCGAGATCCACGCCGACACCGAGCTGCCCGAACCGCTGAACCGCATCCATTGGCACGGCACCGCGGACCAGGCCCCGGCACCGCTGGTCACGATCCGCACGATAGCCGGCGACGGCGCAGCAACACCGCAGGTCACGATGCGGACAGTGGTCCCACAGCACCTCACAGAGCCGCTCAGGACCGGCGAACAGCCGCCACCGCGTCCGGACCAGATTCCACGGCCGACCGTCGAGCTGCTCGCAGCCGACGCGACCAGCACGCCGGGCATGCTCGACTACTTCCTCGCCTCCAGCCCGCAGGCGCTGACCTTCCCCGATCTGGAACACGTCGCGGCCTGGGCGCCGACGGCATCGCTGGGACACGGCGAGGCAGCGGCTTTCGTGAACCGGGGGCCGCAGGCGGGCCGCGGCCGATCCAGCGCTGATCCCAGTACTGGTCGGGGGCCGGTCGCCCCGTACCTGGACCGGTACGCGCCGACCACCGACGACGGAGTACGGATGACCTCGTCGCTGACCAACCGCAACGTCCGGGACAACACGCGCGACCTGTTCGAGGGCACCTTCGAGCTGCCCGGGGCCGGCGACGCGCCGATACGGCTGGGCGTCCAGACCGGGGTGATCCGGCCGATCGGCGCGTCGAACAAGTACGCGGGCCTGACCTTCACCGAGCGTGCCGACGAGCCCTTCTTCAGCGAAGCGCACAGCAAGGGCTGGACCACCGGCCTGACCTTCGGCGGCGGCACCACCGACGGCGCGGGTGTCCCGGACTTCTACCGGGGGTCCACCTCAGGGCGCGAGAACGAGGCCACGACCGGCGACTACGTGGAGTTCAACCGGCAGTTCGACCAGATCTCGTACACCTACGGCGGCAAGGTCGCCTACGTCGTGAGCGGGCCGCCACAGGGCAGCACCCTGCGGATCCAGTCCCACAAGGACTTCGAGGGGGTGCTGCCGGAGAACTGGGCGTTGCTGGCCGCGACCACGTATCCGTCGCAGGTCGCGCACCCGCATGCGGTCGTCCTGTCGGACGACCCGGCGGACCGGGCCGTGCAGATGGATCAGCTCATCACGCAGACGTCCGACGGCGCAGCCGAGGAACCGCTCCACCTGGTGGCCGATCTGAACGGTCAGACCGGGATCGACACGTTCCTGCGGGCGGCGCGGCAGGTGGCACTGGAACGGAACCGGACGGTGGACCTGGCTGTGGTGCACTACCGGGGCGACGTGGCGGATCGGTTGCAGCACCACGTCTTCGAATCCGACGACCGCAGCCATCGGGTAGCCGAGCGACAGGCCGCCGAACACGACGCCCGGTGCCGGATGGTCCCGGCGCGCGCCAGAGATCTGGAGGCGGCGCGGCAGGCTTTGGCGAACGAGGACCGGCAGCCGCTCGACGACGGGGCTCAGGCTGCTGCGGCGTTGCGGCAGGACATGGAGCACGAGCCCCGGGACGTCGGCGAACTGCATGACGCTTACGGGCAGGCGCAGCGGGACCGCGTCGAGGCGTGGGAAACCGTTCGGGACGGGCACGGGAACGCCACCCCGGACCAGATCCGGGCCGAGCAGGAGGCCGCGCAGCAGCAGAACCGCGCGCGGGACTCCTAACGCGCCGCGAGAGCCTGATCGAGGCGGCGGAGCAGCGGGAGCCCGCGGCCCGGTCGGCCGAAACCGAGATCACCATCAGGGAGCGGGCCGTCGTCGCCGCGCAGGCCCGGCTGGACGACGTCCGGCAACGCGCCGAGGCAGCCGCCTCCCGGGCCGACGCGAGCCGTGCGGTCTCGACGCAACAGGCCCAGACCGTCGGGCAGGCCCTGACCGCGGACGCGGAGCATCACAGCAGCCTGAGCAACCAGGGCACGGCATCGGACACCGTCCGCACCGCATGGCAGACAACGCCGTCCGGGTTCGCGCTGCCCAACGACAACGCTCGGTTCGCCGCGGCACACACCCTGCCTGCACACCCGGAAACGACGATCCTGGCCGTCGACACAACGACTACCCCAGGCGGACACTATGTCCTACGCGGCCGGAACCTCACCGGTGCCGAACTCGCCCGCGGAATCGTCGACCAGGTGCTGGCGGCATCGGCGTACGCCCCGCCGCGTCGGTTGGTCATCCACGGCGACAACAGCGCGGACCTGGCCGAGGCGATCAGCGCCGAGTTCCGGCACCACCCCGACAACGCCAACCTGCCCCGGATCGAGATCATCGGCGTGCGCGGCACTATCGCGCAGGCGGCAGCCGGAGCGTCGTTCGTCGGCCGACTCACAGCGCACGCAGATCGGATGCCACTGGTGGACCTGGACCTTGCAGGCTGGGTCGCCTATCGCTCGGGCCTCCGGCGGCGGGTGCCCGGACGGCACCGGTACACCGACCTGGCGACCCTCATCGCCGCCATGGACGCCACCATCGCGGACTGATCACCGACTTCGATGCTCAGCCGATGCCCATTCCCCACGCCCAGCCCGAAAGACAGGAACCTGATGACCATCCCGGCCGACACCGGCGCGGACACCGCCCCAACGATGGGCGGCGCGTGCCACGCAATGCTGCTCCGCCTCGCGGGCCGCGTGCCTGACGGCCTACTGGCCCAGACGCGCGCCTGGCTCGCCACCCACGAGGTGGAGCTGCTGGCGCGCGCGGTCGTCGCCGGCGTCGCGGCGGCCGGCCTGACGCTCGCACCCGACGACACGGCCCTGCTGCGCTGGATCCTGGAGACGGCCGGGCTGGACACGACGCCGCTGGACCAGATCGTACTGATGGAGGACGCCGACACCCCAGTGAAGCATGTGTTCGCGCCCGCAGCCCCGGAGGTGATGGAACGTCGCGGGGACGAGTTCGGGCCCTGTGTCGATCTGAGCGCGTTGGCGATGGAGGATCGAGCCGACCTGACCGACGAGCTGGACCGGGCGGCCGTCACCGCTGCGGTCGAGTTGCCCGGCACCGTGGCTTTGTGGCGTTCGTGGCGACAGCCTGCGGACGGGGCGCCGCAGCCCGCACCACGTCGGGTGTTCCTGCCGGCGGTGGCCGACGCCGAGTCCTCATGGACCACGACCGCTGCGTTTCAGCAGCAGCTGGCGGCCCTCGGTGAGATCAGTCCACAGGTGGAGACGTTCGGCACGGACCAGCTGCTGCCCACGTACCAGCGGACCGCGCGTTCGTCCTCCGCGCTGTTGTGGACCGCGGCACCGAGCGAGCCGATGCGACTGGCTCCGGTCTACGACACAGTCGACGGCGACGACACGCCAGGCTTCGCCGCCGATCGGGCGCGGCTGGCGGACATCGATCGCGTTGTGGTGGCTGACCTGCTCGACGGCGGTGCGGTGGTGCTGTCCACCACCGCGTACCTGGACGACGTCCTCAACCCCGGACGCCGGATCCCGGTGAACTTCCGCACCGACGGGTTCTGGGTCTGGAACGACGCCGCCGCCTACTACGCCCGCGAACACGGCATCGCCCCGATCGCCGCATTGCTGGACCACCTCCGGTCCGACCGGCCGCGCACCCAGCCGGACACCGTCGCGCTCTTCCGGGCGACGGCGGCGCTCACACAGCCGTAGCCTGCGCGGCGTTGAGCGGCCGATAGCCCCGTGACCGCAGGCCTGGCCTGTTTATGGGTTTGTGGTTCAGTTTCCGGTGGGGAAGCGGTTGATGTTGGTTTCGACGAAGGTGCGGAGTTGGGCTGGTGATCGGCGCGATCGGTGTCGGCGGCGGCAGCCCGGACCAGGACCACGAGGTCGCGCAGGCGGCACTCGCCGCGCCGTGAGCCGCAGCTGTACCGCCTGTACCGCCCTGCAGGGCGCCCGGCCCACCGCCGGCCGCGCACCCTGCGGGGCCTGCCGCCGAAACGAGCCGCGACCAGTTCGTTAATAACTAGACATGGCCTTCCCATGAGGCACCCGTCACGAACGGTTGGGACATGGTCCCGACCCAGTTCAAGCTGCCCTCGATTGGTGTGAACGATTCGCCGGCCGCATCCGTAACCGCCATTGGCCGCTAGATCCTGGCCCCAACGAGCGTAGGAATGTACCAAATGCACAACTTCGACAGCGCTTCGGCGGGCCGGAGGCTGAGACTTCGGCGCCTTCACAGCAGAGATCCCCTTCATGGTGCTGCCCGACCTAGGCGGTTGGAGCTACACCGGCTACTTCGCCAGCAGATTGGCGGACACCGACATCTCCTGGGAAAGCGCCGAGGCCACCGCAGTCCACGCGAGCGACCAAGCACTCATGCCTGTGGCCGACTAGTACCCAGATCCGGGCCCTGAGCTGCCCGCCGTCGTGCAGTGACGGCGGGCAGCGAACGTCGGCGTCGGCCTACGGATAGCTGTTCAGATCCGCGACGCTGTTGCCCGAGTTCACAGAACTGCCCTGGTCGTTGACGATGTGGTTGATGGTGCCGGTACCGCCCAGCGAGACCGTCACCATGTCGTGCAGTTGGACGCCCGGAGTGTTGGGCACCTCGATGGCGTGGTCGGCGACCACCGAGGGGTTGACGTTGAAGTTGCAGTAGACGCCGAGCCCGAAGGCCTGGTGGTCGGTGACGTTGTCAGCCACCTTGTAGGCCGGGTACCCCTGTGTCGCGCCGTCCATCCAGCTGCCCTGGTCCGGCGGATCGTAGGGCAGCTCGTTCTGAAGGAAGTAGGTGCGGCCCCCGTTTCCGTTCCAGAGCACGGCGAACTGCTGGTAGTGCTCCGAGGCCAGGCCGTACATGGTGACGCCGGCGCCGTTGACGACCAGGCCGTTGTTCGCGGTGTTGGTGGTCCAGCCGACGCCGGTGCCGTGGTCTGCGCGCCACAACCAGAAGTCGTCGCCGATGACGTTGTTGCTGTTCACCAGGACGCTGGTATCGGCGGTTCCCACGCCGGCGCCGCCGATGCGGGCGAAGATGTCGGACAGGATGGTCGGATCGGCGCTGTGATCCGTGCCGGACCCCGCCGGGCCGATCCGGAGCAGGGCCGGGGAGCTCGTGGTACCGGCGTCGAAGAGCAGGCCGGCGATGCGGATGCCGTTCACGTCGGCGGTGGACATCGCGACGACGCCGTTGTCAGCTTCCAAGGTCGCCAGGCCCAGCCCGAGGACCACCGTGTCCGGGCGCGTAACCTGGATCGTGTCGGTCAGGTGGTAGACCCCGGGGGTGAACAGCAGGTTGAGGCCGGCCGCCAGGGCCGCGTTGATGGTCGCCGCAGTGTCGACGTCGGGTTTGGCGATGTAGAACTGGCTGATCGGTAGCGAGCTACCCGGCGAGGCGCCGCCGGACCAGGTGGTCCCGGAGGTGTTCGCCTGGGTCGCGGGGACGAACACGTTGTAGCCGCCGTTGCCGTCCACGTACAGGTACGGCTTCTCGGCAACCACCGGCGTCTGGTCCACCGTGGTGTACGGCGGGTTCGGGAAACTCGTGGCGGGGGCGTTGGTATCGCCCACGAAGACCATGTTCCAGTTGGCCCCGGCCCAACCGCCGCCCATCCGGTCGTTGCGCGACAGCCACTGCTGCTGGCTGCCGGAGTTGATCTGCCCGTCCACGCTCGCGTCGCTCAGGAAGCCGCCGCTGGACCAGCCGCCGTCGTCGAGCTGGAGGTTACCGGGGATGTGCGTCCGGCGCATCGGCGAGGCCTGCGACACCGCCCACTTCACCGTGCCGCTGTCCGGGCTGTCATTCAGGTTCTCCACCCCACGCCAGAAGTTGACGGTCGCGTTGCCACCGTTCCACTGCGCGTCGGAGTAGACCCCGCCGCCGGTGATCGTCGTCGCGTCAGGGTTCTGGCCCAGGCCCAGGACCTGGGTGTAGTAGCCCACAGGTACGTTCAGGCTGTACGTGCCGGGTTTGAACAGCATGGCGTTGCGCTGCTGGCCGAACTCGTTGGAGACCTGCTGAGAGTAGGCGTTGTCAATCTGGCTCTGGACGGCGGCACTCGCCATCGACGGGTCGAAGACCAGCACGTTGGGACCAAAGTCCGGGTCGGCCGCTCCGGCCCTGGGAGCCGCAGCGGACTTCGCTGCCGCCGCGGAGTCGGGTGCCACGGCCGCGTTCGGCGCCGCGCCGAACGCGGCGGCCGGGGCCGCCGCCAGCGTTCCGAGCAGCATCACCGGCACCAGCATTCTGGACAGCGGTGTTCTGCGCCGCCGCGTCGTGTTTCCTGAGCTCATAGTGTGTTCGACCTCCCCTGTCAGGGTCCGGTGATGCCGTTGAAGACGCTGGTGAACCGGGACGGGCTCTGCTTGTAGGCCGCAGGATGTGCGGCGGCGCGGACCGCGGTACCGCCGTCGGCGGTCGGCGAGCCGGAGGCCGTCCCGTTCCAGACGAACGTCGCAGAGGTCTGCGCCGGAATGGTGTAGGTGAAGTGCTCGCCGTTCCAGTTCACGGTGAAGTCCTGCGGCGATCCCGCACCGTTATACGCGACCACCGCCTCGGACCCGTCCGGGTTCAGCCATGCGACGTTCGGGACGACGGAGGAGGCTGTGGAGTCGATGCGGTAGGCGCCCGGCTTCACGAACTTGGTCAGCTGCCCCATGTCGTAGTACTCGATGTTGTAGTCGACCTGGCCGGAGCGCGAGTCGCCGTTGTGTACGGTGATCAGCCCGGTGCAGGTCCCGCAGCCGCCGTTGTGCGGGCCCATGTTCTGGTCCACCGCCAGCGACCACTTCACCACCGACTTACCCCAGTTCCGGGTGTAGTCGATGATGTTGTTCATGTCCTCCTGCTGCTGGTTGCCGATCCAGGTGCCGCCGGAGTGCTCGGTGTCGTAGGCGTCCACGTTCGGGTACTGGTTGTGGATGTCCGTCTGCGTGGTGACGCTGCCTCCGTACCCGTGCCAGGCGATGCCGCCGAAGTTGGGGTCGTTGCGGACCGTGGCGTCGTCGACGCTGGGCGCCCCGTACGAGGCGTACGTATCCGGGTTCCAGTCCAGCGCCAGCACCTTCGTTGAGAGCCCGGCGGCGTGGAACGCCGGAAGCAGATCGTTGGCCGTGAAGTCGTCCAGCGATCCGCCGTCCCATGACATCGACGGATAGCCGGAGCAGCAGGTCGGCTCATTCTGCACCGACACGAAGTCGATCGGCACACCCTGCGCCTGGTACGCCTGGATGTACTTCACGAAGTACTGCGCGTAGGCGCCGTAGTACTGGTTCTGCAACGACCCCTGACTGTAGTCGCCGTTGTCCTTCATCCACGGCGGCGCCGTCCACGGCGACGCCATGACCTTCAGGTTGGGGTTGAGCTGCTGCGCCTGCTTAGTCAGCGGCAGCACATCGGCCAGGTCGTGGTCGATGGAGAAGCTCTGGAGCCCGGGGTCGGGCTGATTGCCCGCGGTATCGTCGAACGTGTAGCTGTACCTGGCCAGGTCCGAGGCGCCCAGGGGGTTGCGCAGAAAGTCCAGCCCGATCCCCGTCGCGGGGTTGAACAAGTTGTTCATCAGGGTATTGCGGGTGGAATCGCTGAGCGCGCCGCTGCTGTTCATCAGCCAGGCCGCGGTGTCCGTGAACGAAGCTCCGGCGCCGGTGAACTGCTGGTAACGCGCGGTGTCGTCAACCGTGATCGATTCGCCGGCGCTGTCGACGCCAGCGGCGAACGCGGTCGGGGTCTGTTGCGCGAGTCCCTGGGTGACCTCGCGGCCTCCGGAATCGTCGGTGGTCGTCAGCCAGATGTTCACGGGCTCGTTCGCCGCGTGCGCCGGCGCCGCGGCGACCAGGCCGCCGGCGCCCAGCGCGGCGGCGACGGCGAAGTGAGCCAGCGTACGGATCCGGCGTCCGCCGCAGCCCGGTGGTCGGGTTTTCGGCATGGGGGTACCGCCTTCGTGAGAGATGTGGAAGAACGATTCCGGACGAGGGGTGATCAGGCGACGCCCGCAGCAAGCCCTTTACGCAACCCCTTTTTTCACGATGTGATTGAACTGCCATCTCTCGGCAACAGTCAAGGGCCTGGACCGATATCAGCTCAGGACTCGGCAAAGTTCCAGCTCAATCCCGAGATCGACAAGTAGGAACGCCGCGGCCGGAAGCCGCGGCCATGACGGAGCGCCCCAAGGCTCGACCGACTGCACCCAGCGCACCATTACGATCAAGGCCGTGAGCAGCCGATACCCAATCGGTTGACACTCTGGTCACGACCAATTACTTTCATCGTGCACAAAGTCATTCACACTCACCGCGCCAGTAGACGCCAGACGCGCCACGGCACGGCACAGCACGGGGCGAACGCACTGTGGCTGAGGCTGCCAAAGACCCCTGCGAGCTGGGATGCTACTGAGTCGTGGCGCTCAAACTGATCTACCTGCTGATGACACGGCTCTTCACCTGGATTCGACTTACGAGCCGCGATGCGACGGCGAAGAACGTCGAGATCCTCATGCTCCGCCACCAACTCGCCGTCGCCCAGCGCCGCGATCCCGACCTAGCACGGAAACTCACCTGGACCGACCGTGCCTGGCTTGCCCTGCTGGCTGGACTACTCCACAACGGCCGGCTACCTCAAATCCGACTGATCGTCACCCCCGGCACTATCCTGCGCTGGCACCGCGACCTGCTCCGCCGCCGCTGGGCCCACCACTCACGCCGCAAACAGCCCGGACGCCCGCCGACCCGACGCGACATCAAAGCCCTCATCCTCCGGCTCGCCAAAGAAAATCCCACCTGGGGCCACAGAAGAATCCACGGCGAGCTGGCTGGCCTCGGCATCCGCCTCGCGGCCTCGACCGTCTGGGAGGTGCTGAAGAACGAGGGGATTGATCCTGCCCCGACCCGCGACGCAGGACCGACCTGGGCGACGTTCCTGCGCTCCCAGGCCAAATCCATCCTGGCCTGCGACTTCGTCGTCATCGACCTGCTCGATGGATCGAAAGCCTACGTCCTGGCCGTGATCGAACACGCCAGCAGGCGCGTCCGCGTCTTGGGCGCCACCTTGCACCCTCGCGCAGATTGGATTGGGCAGCAGGCCCGGAACCTGCTCATGGACCTCGACGACGCCGACACAACGGTGAAGTACCTGATCCACGACCGGGACGCCTTCTCGGCGTCGGGCTCTCCCCGGTCGTCGTCGGGGGAACCGACATCGTCGTCGGGAACGCCCCGGCCGAACTAGCAGGTGTCGGTGGAGCGCTAGGACAGGTGGCGCAACAGCTCGGCACCAGCTTCGGCACAGCCGTACTCGGCACGGTACTGGCTTCACGGGTGGGCACCGTGCTCCCCCGCCAATGGATCGCCCACCATCTGCCGGCCCTGCCCGGCCCCGCCGCGGCGAAGCTCAAGCAGGCCGCTGACGTAGGCATCGCGCCTCCCGCCTCGCCGCGTACACCCGCACGGATCACGCAGGCTGTGGCCGACGCCATCCACACCTCGTTCCTTTCCGGCATGCACTGGGCCCTGATCGGCGCGGCCATCGCCGCCACCGCCGCGGCAGCCGTCGCCCTCCTCATCAAGCCGATCGAGACGCATGGCCCATGAGACCACTGATGGGCCTGCTTCTCCGGCTCCCGTCCGCCGGGTCAGCTACCGAACTTGATCACCGCGCGCCCTGCGTTGTAGAGGGACCGGGCGATGGTCTGCGGGTCGCCGAGATAGCCGCCGACCATGGCACCGTCCCGCAGCATCAGCCACTGGTCGGCGACGCCGGAGACGTCGGCCACGCCGATCTCCTGGAGCATCTCCTCGACAGTGCCCTTGAACCACCGTCGATGAGCGTCCACGACCTGCCGGACCGGGTGCTCGGCGTCGGCGTACTCGGCCGCGGCGTTGATGAACGGGCATCCCCGGAAACCCGGGGAGCAACTCTCGGCGCCGATCCCCTCGGCGATCATGCGGAACACTTCGGGCACCTGGCCCGCGGCGGCCAGCCGGGCTCCTGCGACGGCGTCGCGCTCCCACTTCGCGCGACGTTCGAGATAGGCGACGATCAGGTCGTCCTTCGAGGGGAAGTGCCGGTAGAACGTCACCTTGGTGATCCCGACCCTGGCGATGATCTTCTCCGCGCTGACCGCCCGGATGCCCTGCGCGTAGAACAGATCGGCCGCCGCCTCGATGATCCGCTCCCGCATCGGGACCTTGCCGGATGGCGCCGAAGCAGGAGGTCCTGCCCCGTCGGCTGCTGCACCTGCCGGTTCGGAGTGCTGCTGCGTCATACGGTCCAGCATTTCATCTTCCTCGATTCCGAATCGCCGCGGACGGTTCCCCGCACCGGGCAAGACGTGCTAGGTTCAAGTAGAGTTACTAGTCAGTCTACCTGATCCGAACGCGAAGGAACCCAGCCATGCCCACCTCGACCCCCGTCGTCTTCATCCACGGCCTGTGGATCCACTCCGATTCCTGGCAGGACTGGATGGAGGCCTACCGGCAGGCCGGCTACCGCCCGACAGCCCCGGGCTGGCCGGGCGACGGCGACACCGTGACCGCCACCCGTCAGAACGCAGCCGCGGTCGCCGATCAGGGCATCGAAGACATCACCGAGAGCTACCGCCGCGTGATCGACACACTCGACGCCGCGCCGGTCGTCATCGGCCACTCCTTCGGCGGGCTGATCGTCCAGAAACTGCTGGCCGAAGGGCACGCCCGCGCCGCCGTCGCCATCGACCCCGGCCAGATCAAGGGCGTCAAACCCGTGCCGCTCGCCCAGATCCGTTCCGGCCTGCCGGTGCTCTCCAGGCCGGGCAACAAGAAGAAGGCGGTCTCACTGTCCCGCAAGCAGTTCCGCTACGCCTTCGGCAACGCCATCCCGCAGACCGAGTCCGACGAGCTGTTCGAGCGCTGGACCATCCCCGGTCCCGGCAGACCGCTGTTCGAGGCCAGTTCCGCCAACTTCCACAAGACCTCTCCGGCGGCGGTGGACACGAAGAACAACGACCGCGGACCGCTGCTGATCATCGGCGGCGGCAAGGACCACACCGTCCCGGAGACCGTGGTCAAAGCCGCGTACAAGCTCTACTCCGGCTCGGCCGCCGTCACCGACTACCAGTCGTTCCCCGACCGCGGCCACTCGCTCGCCTTCGACAACGGCTGGCGCGAGATCGCCGATCACACCCTGGCCTGGCTCACCCGCCAAGGCATCTGACCCTCGCCCCGCACTGCTCCGCAGCACCCCACCACCGGAAATCCTCACCACCCGAAACCACCCGAAAGAAGGACACACCATGAATGCACCGCTGAAGATGCACAAGCGCGCAGCCCGGTTCGCGGCACTCGGCGCGGCCCTGGCCGTCGCGGCCGCGATCGTGCCCGCCGCGACGGCGTTCGCCACCAACGACGGCAGCCACCCCGGCCCGGCCAAGCCGACCGTCGTCCTGGTCCACGGCGCCTGGGCCGACGGCTCCAGCTGGGCCGGCGTCGTCACCCGCCTGCAGCACGACGGCTACACGGTCGACGTGCCGCCCAACCCGCTCGGCGGCGTGGCCGAGGACTCCGCGTACCTCGCGAGCTACCTCAAGACCGTCCCCGGACCTGTCGTCCTCGTCGGCCACTCCTACGGCGGCTTCGCCATTACCAACGCCGCCACCGGCGACGCGAACGTCAAGGCACTGGTCTACGTCGACGCCTACCTCCCCGCCCAAGGCGAGACCCTCAACGGGCTGACCGCCCAGTTCCCCGGCAGCCAGGTCGCCCCGGCCGCACTGAACTTCGTCCCCGAGCCCGGCGGCGTCAACGACGTCTACATCAAGCCCGCGGACTTCCGCGCCATCCTGGCCAACGACCTGCCGGCCGCCCAGGCCGCCGAACTGGCCGCCACCCAGCGCCCGATCGCGGCGTCCGCGCTCAACGAACTCTCCGGCACCCCGGCCTGGTCCACCATCCCGAGCTGGGACGTGATCGGCACCGACGACCACGCCCTGCCCGCCGCCGCGCAGGAATTCATGGCCCACCGAGCCGGATCGACCGTGACGAAGATCGACGCCTCACACCTGTCGATGCTCTCCCACCCGAAGCAGGTCACGGCCGTCATCGAGGACGCAGCACGCCACACCTCCTGACCGCGGACCGCACCCTGCCCTTGCCGCGCCGCCCGCGCGCTGCGTGCGAGCAGCTGAGCCAGGGCGCCAGCCTGTGGGCGTTTCAACCTTGCTGAGTTCCGAGACGGAACGCAGCTTTTGACTCACAGCGCCGACGATCGGAAGGGCGAATGCTCCGTCGCCGGGGCCGGATGGCGGGGCATTCGTCGGCGAGGAGCGGCTCCTTCGGCACGAGGCCGGCGGGTCAGTCCATTCCGTCGGCATCGAATATCAGGCGTCGGGCCACGATGTCTGCCACGACGTCGGCACGGGTACGCCCGTGTTCGGCGGCGTAGTCTTGCAATCGCTTCATCGCCACGGGAATCGGCACTGCGAGCTGAACACTGATCATCCCAACGGCCTGTTGAACTACGGACCTGTTGTAGATGGCTTGCGCGTTCTTAGGCGTTGCCCCGTTGGCTCGTTGGTTCATGGCGATGCCCCGGCTTTCTGGTCTGACCGCTTCGCGGATGCCGCCGAAGCCCTGCCGGGAGCTGGGGCGTGTTCACCTGCGTGAGCTTACCTGAGCACACATGGCGAATTGATGATTCCTTCAATTAGCGCGATGATGTCAGTGCAGACACCGGGTACGCCTCCCGACGGCTGACTTGAGGGTGCCTGGTACCGGTGGCATGCCGTCGACCGTGCTTGTCGGGGGGCGGTCGGCACCTTCAGACCAGCGGGAAGTACACGTGAAAGACGATGAGGACAGGGTGAGCGCCGCGCAAGTCGACGAGTACACCGAGGCACTGCTGACCCGGGTCGCCGAGGCGCGGCTCCGCCTTGCCGAGGCCGCAGCGACCGTCGACTCCCAAGCAGTCGCCGAAGCGCTGGACGAGCTGGAGCAGGCCCTGGGTCTGGCGCGGGAGTCCGGCGTCGAGGTTCCCCCCATCGGACGTGACGGGAAGAAACAGTGAGTGGCGTGATGGTTCCTCTGTACCAGGCCAAGGCGGAGTTCTTCCGCATGCTCGGACACCCGGTCCGGATCCGCGTGCTGGAACTGCTGCAGGACGGGCCGATGCCGGTACGCGACCTGCTCGCCGCGATCGAGATCGAGCGCTCCAGCCTGTCCCAACAACTGGCGGTGCTGCGCCGCTCCGGCATCGTCGTCGGCGTCCGCGAAGGCGACACCGTCATGTACTCCCTGGCCGGCCCCGACGTCGCCGAGCTGATGCGCGCCGCGCGCCGGATCCTCACCGAGCTGATCACCGGGCAGCAGGACCTGCTGGCCGAGCTGCGTGACGCCGACGCCGACGCCACGGCCGGAAGCCCGGCGTGAGTGCTGCTGCGATCGCCCGCGCTCTCGCGGGCCGGGTGAGGGACGTCCTGCCGAACGCGGCGACCCTGGGCACGATGCGTCGCTCGCCGCGCCGCGACCTGATCGCCGGGCTCACGGTGGCGGTGGTCGCACTGCCGCTCGCGCTCGGCTTCGGTATCACCTCCGGCGCCGGAGCCAAGGCCGGGCTGGTCACCGCCGTGATCGCCGGCGCCCTGGCCGCCGTCTTCGGAGGCTCCAACCTCCAGGTCACCGGACCCACCGGCGCGATGACCGTAGTGCTGGTGCCGATCGTGCACACCTACGGCCTCGACGGGGTCATGACCGTCGGGCTGATGGCCGGGGTCATCCTCGTCGTCCTGTCCCTGCTGCGCGCCGGCCGGGCCATGTCCTACGTTCCGGTGCCGGTGATCGAAGGCTTCACCCTGGGCATCGCCGCCGTCATCGGGCTGCAGCAGATCCCCGGCGCGCTAGGGGTGCACACTCCGTCCGGGAACAATCCGGCTGTGGTCGCCGGCAAGGCTGTTGCAGACTTCGCCGGGCATCCGCACTGGACCTCGATCGCCGTCGCCGTCGCCGTGGCCGCCGTCATGCTCCTGGGAGCCCGGTGGCGACCCGGTGTCCCGTTCTCGCTGCTGGCTGTCGTCGCCGCCACCGCTGCGGTGTGGGGACTGGGCCTGGCCACCGCGACGATCGGGCACCTGCCCTCGGGGCTGTCGGCGCCGTCCACCTCCTTCTTCGAAACCTCTCATGTCGGCTCGCTGCTGCCCTCGGCGCTGGCGGTCGCCGCGTTGGCGGCGCTGGAGTCGCTGATGTCGGCCTCGGCCGCCGACGCGATGAGCGTCTCCGAGCGCCACGACTCCAACCGGGAGCTGTTCGGGCAGGGCCTGGCCAACATCGCCGCCCCGCTGTTCGGCGGGGTCGCGGCCACCGGCGCGATCGCCCGCACCGCGGTCAACGTCCGCACCGGCGCGGCTTCCCGCCTCGCCTCCCTGGTGCACGCCGCGGTCCTGGCGGTCATCGTGTTCGCCGCCGCGCCGCTGGTCGCACACATCCCGCGCGCCGCCCTGGCCGGAGTTCTCATCGCCACCGCCGTGCGGATGGTCGAGGTCGGCTCGATCAAGGCGCTGGCCAAGGCCAGCCGCGGCGAAGCCGGGATACTCGTCCTCACCGCGACCGTGACGCTGGCCTCGACCTTGTTCAACGCCGTGATCGTGGGCATGATCGTGGCTGCGGCGCTCGCGGTGACCAAGGTGTCGGCGGCGGCGCGGCTGGAGCAGGTCCCGCTGCACGCCGACCTGCCCCCTGCCGACCACCACGCCGAGGAGCAGCAGCTGCTCGGCGAGCATATCGTGGCCTACCGCATCGAC
Source organism: Catenulispora rubra (assembly GCF_015356825.1). Taxonomy (GTDB): domain Bacteria; phylum Actinomycetota; class Actinomycetes; order Streptomycetales; family Catenulisporaceae; genus Catenulispora; species Catenulispora rubra. The sequence continues at coordinate 43,363 of NZ_JAACYW010000070.1, forward strand.
GGGCCACTGCTGTTCGCCGCCGCACACCGCTTCCTGCTGGAGCTCACCGAGACCGCCGACGTGAAGGTGCTGATCCTGCGGATGTCCCGGATCAGCATCATCGACTCCTCCGGCTCCCGAGTCCTGGAAGACGCCATCGACAAGCTCACGAAGCGCGGCGTACTGGTGCTGATATCAGGCATCCGTCCCGAGCACCGCCGTCCGCTGGACGCCCTCGGCACCCTGGACGCCGTACGCGAGGCAGGGCACGTGTTCGCCACCACCCCCGAGGCCATCGAGTACGCTCACACTCACCTGGCCGGCGCGGGGATCATCCCGGCCCAGCACACCGACGAACGAGTCCAGGTGGGCTGATGAGCAAAGGCTTCGCGCAGATCCGTCTCGCGCCGCTGCTCCGCGTCGAAGCGCTGTACCTGCTCGGCGACACCAGCATCGGCTTCGTGATCTGCGCGAAGGAAGAGATGACGGTTCGCCGGCCCAATTTCCACGCGGTCGAGCGCGGCGAACTCGTCATCCTGACCGTCATGGCCGCCGAGTTGGAAGCGGCCCTGGACGACGGCCTGCCGATCACCTATCAGGCGGAGTCCGTCGACGACTCGACACAGAAGGGGTGGTACGCCAGCATCACCGGCCCAGCCGAGATCCTGGTCGACCCCGGGCAGCGTGCCCATTACCAGAACACGCTGCCCGGCTTCGAAGCCGGCGACGGTAGCAGGGTCCTGCGGCTTCGGCCCGACGTCGTCGGCGAACACCGGATCCAGCGCGTGTCCGCGGCCCTGTAGATACACCCGATTCCTGTTCCCCGTCTCTCGCCTTCCCATAGTCCATCGTGAAAGGAAGTCACGCCGTCGTGCACAAGCTGCAGTGGCGTTACGCGTCTCGCCCCGACCTGGGCGTCCTGGCGCTGGCCGGCCAGCTCGGCGCCGCAGACGTGCCCCGGCTCAACGGTGCGATCGGCTGGACCCTGTTCCACGGCGGCGGCCCACTGATCCTCGACCTGAGCGCCCTGTACCGATGGACCACCCTCGGACAAGACGCCATCGTCAAAGCCGCAGCACGCCTGCAAGCCGCGGGACGGACCTTGGACATCGCCGCCGCACCCGGCAGCGACACGTCCATCATCGCCGGCGCCATCC
>NZ_JAACYW010000700.1 GCF_015356825.1 Catenulispora rubra
GACTTCACTGCGTTCGTTGGGGCGCAGGGGGCGCGCCTGTTGCGGTTGGCGGAGCTGATCTGTGGGGATCCGCATCGGGCAGCGGATTTGACGCAGACTGCGTTGGAGCGTGCCTATCTGCGGTGGCACCGGATTCGTTCCGACGATCCGTTGGCTTATGTGCGCCGCATCATCGTCAACTCCTATCGCGACTGGTGGCGGCTGCGGCGGGGGCGTGAGTGGAGCACGGATGCGGTGCCGGAGCGGGCGCAGGCCTGGGATATCGCGGACCGTCAGGCGCAGCAGGACCTGATGCAGGCCGCGCTGCGGAAGCTCTCGCGGCGTGAGCGGCAGGTCGTGGTGTTGCGCTACTACGCGGACCTGAGTGAGGCGGCTATCGCGGCGGAGTTGCGGATCGCGCCGGGGACCGTGAAGAGCAGCCTGTCGCGCGCCCTGGGGCGGCTGCGGGCGTTGCCGGAGTTCGCCGAGCGGGGCGAGCACGTCGAACTGGAAAGGGGATGAAGTACATGGATGCGAATCAGGATGTCGGGGGCTCCGGTTTCGAGGAGCGGATCAGGGAGTTGTTCGCGGATGGGGCGGGGGACCGTGTTGTCTC
>NZ_JAACYW010000701.1 GCF_015356825.1 Catenulispora rubra
CCTCCCCGCAGACCCCCCGCAGCACCTGATCGCCAGACCCCCCCACGCCTGGGTCTTCCAACGCCTCGACGTGTGAATGTCCCCCGATTGCCCGCCTTAAGCAACTCTTAAGGTTGCAAACACGTCTTCCCTCGGTAGTGAAACAAGGTGGGCTCCCCGGAGCCCACCGAACCGAACTGGGGCAGAGGCGTGACGTACGAGGACCAAGAGCAACTCATAGGCTGCGGCTGCGAAGACCACGCCGCGATGCCCAGCGCGATGCCCGCCACGGTGCCCAGCGCGACGTCCGGCACGATGCCCACCGCGGTGCCCGACGCGGTACCCAGCGCGACGTCCGGCGCGACGTCCGGCACGATGTCCGCCACGATGCCCAGCGCGGTGCCCGACGCGATGCCTAGCGCGATACCCGGTGCGGTACCCAGCGCGATGTTCGACGCGACACCTGGCGCGGTACCCAGCGCGATGTCCGCCACGATGCCCAGCGCGATACCTGGTGCGATACGTGGTGCGATATCTGGTGCGATACCTGGCGCGATACACGGTGCAGTGCCCAGCGCGATGCCCGGCGCCGCCCCCGCCCCCGCTCTCGCTG
>NZ_JAACYW010000702.1 GCF_015356825.1 Catenulispora rubra
GGGTGGGGGCTTGTGGGTGCTGATGGTGGGCGGAGTGCGGTTGGGCTGTGAGTTTTAGGGGCTTTTTACGGCTTCGCGCAGGGTTTGATGACCTCGCTGGGGGACGCAGCTCGGTGGTGCCTCGTAGGTTGCGCGGGCGGCTGGCCGGTGTCCGTGTCCACGACCGCGCGCCGGTCCGAGTCATTGCGCACACGTCATGCGGGCGACCGGCGACCGCGCGTGGTGGGTGCCGAAGATCAAAGTCAAGAGCAGGCGGTCAGGATCGGCCCGTCGCCACCCGAAGCCGGTGAGGCACCGGATCACATCAAGGCCGGGCAAGCTGGCCGCACCGGCTCGGGCGCTGCCGCCACTGTCCTCTGCCGGTATCGCAGGTCACGGTCACGCCCGCAGCGTTGGTGGTGACGGTCTGGGTTGGTGAGGCGGCAGCGCGGCCGGTGCCGTGGTGAGGGGGTCCGAAGGACCATGCGGGGTGTTGGTTCTGGGTCCCTCGCCGCGTCGGCGGGCGAAGCCAACCTGGCCGGTTTGGCGGTGTCCAGCCGGACGAGGCCCGACCACAGCAGCAGCGATGCGGCTGGACACCGCCAAACCGGG
>NZ_JAACYW010000703.1 GCF_015356825.1 Catenulispora rubra
TCGCCGTCCATGTACCAGACGGTGATCGTCTTGCCGGCCCCCGACCCCGACCCGGCGATCTTCGAGGTCGAAGCCGCCGCGCCACCGGACGCGCCGCTGCTGTGGGACGAGCCGCAAGCGGTCGCGCCGAGGGCCAAAGCCGAGGCCACTGCGAGCGCGGCCGAAGTACGAGTACGCATGTCTACTCCGTAGGGAGGGGTGATCCGCGAGAAACGCGGTGAAGTAGTGATGACGGCGCTGAGGCGAGTGCCTTCAGCGAGCCGCAGTCCGCCCGTACTGGGAGCTGCAGGACGGGTAGTTGTTCTCGCCGGGCCCGAGGACGTAGGGGTCGGCCTGCTCGGCGGCGAGCAGGAACCAGGAGGTCGCGCCGGTGTGGAGCGAGGCGTAGTAGGTGTCGCCGAAACCGGTCTGCAGGCCGTCCGAGGAGGCGGCGACGATACCGTTGCCATCGGTGTTCGGCGCAGATGCCTGCGCGGCCTCCAGCGAGTTCAACAACTTGGTCGCTGCCGCGGCGTCGCCTCGGGCGTTGCGCGTGTACAGGGCGTCCAGCAGGTGGGCGGTACCTTCGAACCAGACCTTTGAGGTGTCGG
>NZ_JAACYW010000704.1 GCF_015356825.1 Catenulispora rubra
GTCAGGTCCCTGTTCCCGATCCGCCGGTCGGCGCGCATCACCACGGCCGCGCCGGTGGCCTGCAGAAGCTGGAACAGCCTCACCGAGGGGAAACCGGCGTCGAACAACACGATCGAATGCTCATCCAGGGCGCCGATCAGCTGCTCGGCCAACTCCCGCTCCGGGGTGGCGTAGGCCCCGATCGCCGCCGCCCGCAGCCCGTGGCTGCCGGCCTCGGCCAGCGTCACCACCTTGGCCTGCGGGTAGGCCGTGTCCCGGGTCGAGCGCACCCCGCCGACCGGCCCGCCGAACACCCGGCGGTTGTCTACCGTCTCCGGCAGGTCCACCACGAACCCGTCCACCGCCAAAACAAGCCGACCCCGCCAGCGTGCCCCGGGGGTGTTGGCCAACGCCACCGGATCAGCGGCCGCCAGGTGAAACACCTCGGCCATCGCCGCCGCACCCAGCCTCACACGAGCTCCGGTCAGCGACGACTTGTCCACCGTGGCCCCGGCCAACTCCGGCACCGCATCGGTCAGATTGCCCAACACATCCTCATACGAATCCTGCGACCACAACGCCAACCCCAGCGTGAAATACACCATGA
>NZ_JAACYW010000705.1 GCF_015356825.1 Catenulispora rubra
GCCGAGCACCAGGGCCGCTCCTGGTCGGCACCCCTGCGCCTGCTGCAGAGCGCCCCGGTCGACGACGCCCTGCCCGCGCCCTACCCCCGCCTGGTCTCCACCGGCGACACCGACCAAGGCAGAGTCCTGCTGAACCTGGCCGAAGCCCACGGCATGATCAGCCTGGAGGGCGAATCCCGCCTGACCAAGCCCCTGGTAGCCGACTGGATCCGCGAACTGGCCGCCAGCCCCTGGTCCCGCGGCACCACGGTGCTCCGCATCGGCTTCGGCTCCACCAGCGAGGAACTACCGGGCGTCGAGGACGCCCCAAGCATCGAGGCCGCAGCAGCCACCCTGGACGAATCCGACGGCGGAGTCCTGGTCCTGGCCCACGCCCCCACCGGCCGCGAACCCGAACGCGTCGGCGCCCTAGCCGGCGCCGCCGACGGCCGCTGGTCGGTCCTGGTACTCGGCACCCCGAAGAACGCCAGCTGGCGCCTAGTCGCCGACGCCGCCGGGACGCTGGACACGGGCCTGCTCGGCGAGCCGGTGCGGCTGCATGGGAAGCGGCCGCTGGAGCACGCTTGAGGGGTGAGGGGGCCGGGGC
>NZ_JAACYW010000706.1 GCF_015356825.1 Catenulispora rubra
CAGCAGACTCCGACGTGCCGGTCTTCGAGAACCGCTTCCCGTCCCTGGCCGGCGACACCGGCCGCTGCGAGGTCGTGGTCTTCAGCGCCGAGCACGCCTCCTCATTCGGCTCGCTGCCGGTATCGCGCATCCGCCACATCGTCGACGTCTGGGCCGACCGGACCACCGAACTCGCGGCCCGGCCCGGGATCGAGTACGTGTACTGCTTCGAGAACCGCGGCGTCGAGGTCGGCGTCACCCTGCACCACCCGCACGGGCAGATCTACGCGTTCACCTTCGTCCCGCCCCGGATGCAGAAGATGCTGGACGTGGCAGTGGCGTACCACGAAAGCACCGGCGGCTGCGTGGCGTGCGACTCGCTGGCGGAGGAGAAGGCTGAGGGATCGCGGATCATCACCGCGGGGGAGTACTTCACTGCCTACGTGCCCTACGCCGGACGGTGGCCGTTCCAGGTGGACATCGTGCCGAACCGACACGTGCCCGACATCCCGGCACTGACTTCGGCCGAGCGCGACGAACTGGCCGCCATCGGCAAGGACTGCGTGCAGCGGCTGGACACACTGTTCGACGGCCCGATGCCGTACAT
>NZ_JAACYW010000707.1 GCF_015356825.1 Catenulispora rubra
GGGTGTGAGTGCTCTGCGATCTTCTTTAGAGTCCTGACACGTCACGGTTGTCGGGCCGCCCCCAGAGCCGCCGGGGCCGGCGCTCCCAGCGCGTCGGCCCCGGCTGAGCCCGCCACGCGTTCGGAGCAACGGCTGGTGCCCGCCACAACCCGGGGCGGCCCCGCTTTGTCGCGCCGAACAAACCGCGGAACTGCGCGTAACGCAGCCGGGCACCCCGCGTTTGCCAAGCGTGGAGATCAGGGAAGCGGACATCGCCGCCATGGGCCGGGCCGAGCTCGAGGAGCTCATCGACCGGGCGGTGCGCCCGGACGTGCCGCTTCGGGTGCTGTTCGCCGCCCTGGACCGGTACACCGAGCTGCTGCGGCCGGTGCTCGACGACGAGCCCCGGTCGGGCACCGGGCCCGGCCGCGGTATCGGTGGTGCCGACGGCGGTCCTGGTGGCGGTGCCAGCGGTGGTGCTGGTGGCAGTGTCGGCAGCGGTACCGGCGGCGGACCGCACGGATCGCATCCCGGAGCGCACCCCGGACCACACCCCGGGTCGCACTCCAGTTCCCACCCTGGAGCCCACCCCGGAGCCCACGCC
>NZ_JAACYW010000708.1 GCF_015356825.1 Catenulispora rubra
CCGCCTCGGTGATCGTGGTCCAGGCCGGCCGGAGGTCGGCATAGAGGGCGCTGCCGGCCGCGGTCAGCTCGACCCGGCGGCTCGTGCGCCGGAAGAGCGGGACGCCGACCCGCCGCTCCACCTTCGCGATCGTCTGGCTGATCCGGGCCGGGGAGACGTTCAAGAGCTCGGCCGTGCGCCCGAAGTGCAGCTGCTCGGCCAGGGTGAGGAAGGCCTCCAGCTCGTGGCGTTCCAGCACGGGGCATCGGTCCGATCGTTAAGTGTGACTTATCGATCATGGCACAACCGGCCATTGGTCGCCCGCGCGCGGCGGCCGACGATGAAGCCATGGACATCACGATCAACGACCTCCGCGACCGGCTGGAGATCGCCGACGCGCTCTACCGCTTCGGCCTGGGCCAGGACACGCGGGACGCAGAGCTGTTCGCCTCGGCCTGGGCCCAGGACGCCGAACTCGACTTCCGCCCGGCGGCGGCCGAGTGGGGCGGGAACCCGCCGCTGATGGTCGGCCGGGACACGATCGTCACCACGATCCTGGCCGGGTTCGCCGGGCGGGTGGACACCACGCATCAGGTGACCAACG
>NZ_JAACYW010000709.1 GCF_015356825.1 Catenulispora rubra
GTCCCGGTACGGGCTGTGGTCTCCCCGGCGGCAGCCGGCGGTGTCATCTCCAAGGCCTCCTCGCGGGGTGTCTTCGCTCGCGACATTGCCCGACGCCGCGCTGCCGCGTCAACTCCGCGTAGTGCCCCCGTGACGTGGCGAAGGACACAGTTGGACAGCGGGGCGGGCGAAGCCCGGCAGCGGCGCCGAGGTGTTCATGCATGTGAACACCAGTCACCCTTGTGAAGTTTTTACCCGCCGACTACTTGTGCCGGCCGTATGCGCGTACGACATTGCCGTGTCATGAGAATCAGTACGCGTAGGCGCACCACGGCCCTCGGCACCGCTGTGGTCGCCGCTGCCCTGACCGGCGGGGCTCTGATCGGCGGGGCTTCGATCGGCGCTGGGACGGCACAGGCGTCCGGCACCTCGGCCGACCCGGCTACGGGAGCCGCCGCGTCGGCAGCGGCGGGCCTGGCCATCACCGTCCACCCCGACCAGACCGGCCACCGGCTGAACCCGGGGTTCGTCGGCCTCTCCTTCGGCGCGGCGACCGTCGCCGCCGACAACTACTCCAGCACCGACCTGGCCGGGTATCTC
>NZ_JAACYW010000071.1 GCF_015356825.1 Catenulispora rubra
CACCGAAGTCGTATGCAGCGCCCCAACCCCCGCAAGCCTCCAAAGCAGCGCCCCGTAGTACACCCCCTGCACGCCAGTCGGCGTCAGGCCGTTGAAGACGATCGGCGAGTAGTTCAGCGTGAACTGCGACGACGTCCCACCGTGGAAGTTCACCCCATCCCCGCCCTCGGCGGCGAGCCCCTCCATGAAGTCCAGCGACCACAGCGCCGCCGCCTCGACATCGCTCACCCCCGCGGCGCCGCCGTGGAAGTACGAGTTCGCCTCCGTCATGCGCCAGCGGGGGATGCCGTTCGCGGACTTGGCGCTGGCGATGGCCGCCGCGTCGGTCGCGAAGCTGCTCGGGTTGGAGGCGAGCATCCCGGCGATCGACGCCGTCGTGTTGCTCCCGATGTACATGTGCATCGACAGCATCGCCAGCCCGTTGTTCTTCTCGTCGGCCGCGAATTGCGCGTCCCACGAACCATGCCGATACGTGCCCGGCCCGTCGAACACGGCCTGCGGGACCTTGGCCCGGATCGCCGCGACATAAGTATTGAACGACGCCTCGTACGCGGCCTCGGTGTCGTAGACGTTCGGCTCATTCCCGATCTCGAACGCCACAAGGCTGCTCCCCAACGCATGCGCCGCGAACGCTGCCTCCGATGCCGCATTACCCGGCGTGTTCGTCTTGAGGTTGATCCCGTAGATCACCCGCCACCCGGCCGCCTTGGCGAACGCCGCCAACTTCGTGACGTCACCCGGCGCGATCTCCGACGCCGACCCGCCAGCCCCGGCCACGTTCCAGTTCACGATGTCCACCAAGTTCCCGCCGATCCGGAGGTAGCCGGGCCCCAGCAGCCGGAACAGATTGACGAGATTGGTGTTGTGCGCGTCGAACATCCCGGCGCCGACCCGGTCCTTCTCAAAGCTGAACCCTGCGAAGCCCGCCCCGACAGACCCGGCGGACGCCGGATTCACCGCCACGGTCACCGGCACCGACGCCAGCCCCGACACAGACACCGACCGCGACCCCGACCCCGACACAGACCCTGGCCCCGACACATCGCCGCCAGCGACAACCTCCGCACCAACCGGCGCCGATCCCAACGCCCGCCCGCCGACAACGGCAACAGCCTTCGCACCCACCGGCGGCAAAGGCGCCTGCGTCCACCCGAGCACGCCCTGATAAGCCGACTCAATCCCCGCATTCGCCGTAATCGAAGCAGGAACCTGCGACGCCCCACTGATCGTGGTGTTGTGCGCCACCGTCACACCACCGCCACTGGTGTATCCGGCAGGATTCTGGAAGTAGTTCCCCTCGACATCCGTCGGGTCATACGTCGTGCTCGCGCCCGGCGCGTAGTCGGAATGCCGAGAAGCCCAAGCCTGAGCGCTCGGATTGTTGTAGACCGCATTCCCCGTGATCGTCTCGAACGTGCACCCGTTGTCGGTGTAGATGACGTGCCCGCTACCGGTCTGGTCGTGGATCAGGTTGCCGGTGACGTGTTCCCCGGTGGCCAGCGAACTCCCGGTGATGCCCTGCGTGTAGATCGCGCCACCGTCGTTCAGCAGGCTCATGTGGTCGAAAATCAGGTTGTTGGAGATGGCGTTGCCCTGCGAGAAGTTGGCCTGCGGCGCCTCCTTCTCCTTGTCCGGCCACCCACCCCACCCCTGCGAGATCGCGGTATACGGCGTGTGGTCGATCTGGTTGTGGCTGACCGTGTCGTGGGCCGTGTACCCCGAATCGATCCCCACACCGCCACGGAACTCGACGGGGACATCGAAGACGTGGTTGTCCGTCACCGAATTACCAGAGGTCTGCGACGCCCCGGTAGCCGTCGGCATATCCACATTGCCGAGCTGAATCCCGTTCCCGGAAACGTCCGTGACCACATCGCCCTTGACCACGTCGTTCTGCGAACCGTCGCCGAGCGCCAGCCCAGCCGCTCCCAAATGCACGAAGGCATCCCCGGTGAACTGAACGTTCTGGTCGTACGTCAACGAGACGTTCCCCGGAATCTGAGTCCAAGCCCCATAAGGACACGCCCCAAGCTTGTAACTCGACGGCGGAACGTGACACAACCCCTGCGCCGTCGCCCCGTTCGCACCGGTCACCTGGTAGTTCGCCTGGATCTCGGAGAACCCGTCGCTGGTCCCCTGCGTGTGGAACTGCGGCCCCAGCCACGTGGCGTAGGAGAACTGGATCCCGGAGAACACCACGTTGTGCAGCGGCGCCGAAGCCGTGCCGCCACCGGCGACCAGCTGCTGCAACACAGGCGCCTCGACGTCAGCGGTACCCATCGTCTCGCCGGAGCGCGGAACGTAATACAGCTTGCTGTCACCCTGGTCGAGGAACCACTGCCCCGGCGTCTTCGCGCCGAGGAACTGGAAGGCGTTCTCCACACTCGTCGGCTGCTCGGTGATGGAGCTGCGGCCGACCAAGTTGTACGCCCGCCCGTCCGGGAACGACCCCGCACGCGCCGTCGAGTTCGTCCAACACGGCTGCGCCATGACGACCGCCGCGCCGCTGAACGACGCCACCGGACACCGCGGCTCGGTCCACGCCCCGAGCCCGCCCCGGTACACGAACTCCAGCTGCGGCTTGGCCCCGCTCGGATTCCGCCACGCGGCCATCGCCGAACCGCCGCCGCTGTACCCGGTGGAGTCCTGCCCGCTCAGCGCGTTGGGCAGCGCCCCGGTCGCCCGCGTCGCGCGGACGCCGTCGACGTAGAGCTGCCGCGTCTGGAGTCCGGCCGGCGCCTGCGCCACCCAGATCGGGCTCCCGGCGCTCATCGGCTGCCAGCCGGTGATCTGCGACGACCCGGCCAGCACCGGGCGTGCGCCGGTGTCCGCGGTCCAGACCACGTTGTGGCCGTTGGTGCCGGAGTCGGCGGCGGTGAGCGTCAGCGGGTCGGCCATGCGGTAGAAGCCGTCTTCGAGGACGACCTTCACGTCGCCGGTCATGTTCTGGTTCAGCGCGCGGACCAGGGTCTGCGCCCGGCCGATCGTCTGGACCGGCGCGGCGGCGGTCCCGGGGTTGCCGTCGCTGCCGGTCGGCGAGACGTACACCTGGCCGGTGACCGCCGCGGGGGTGCCGGCTCGGCTGACCGCGGTCAGACCCGCGGCACCCAACAGTGAGATCGTCGCCACCGCGGTGACGATCGATCGGATCCAGTTCAGTGGTCTGGCACCGGATGGCACGGAGCGCTTCGTCATGCGGCGGAGTCAAGCAAACATCCGAGGTTTCGGCAACGACCGTCGAGGATGACTTGAGTTCAACAGGGTCTTCTGTGAATCCATCATCGAACCTTGAGATCATTCATCCGACCCTTTACGCGGCGCCGGAATCGCAGTAGCTTGCGCTGCGAAACCGAGTAAACCAACTTTACTACTTTACCGAGCAGGAGCCCACGATGAGGCGAGCCCCGCGAGGGATCAGAACCGGGATCAAGGCCTGGACCGCGGCCGTCGGCCTGGCGGTGGTGGCGGCCGTGCTCCCCCCGCTCAGCACCGCCGCCCCGGCGCACGCCGAGAACAACGGCGTCGGCCTCACCCCGGCGCTCGGCTGGTCCAGCTGGAGCTCCGTCCGCAAGGACCCGACCGCCGCGAAGATCGACGCCCAGGCCGACGCCATGAAGTCCTCCGGACTGGCCGCGGCCGGCTTCCAGTACGTCAACGTCGACGACTTCTGGTACCAGTGCCCCGGAAGTCAGGGCCCGAACGTCGACGCCAACGGCCGCTGGGTCACCGACGCCACGAAGTTCCCGCCGTCCGGCACCGCCAACGGCATCAAGGCGGTCGCCGACCACGTCCACGCCGACGGCCTGCAGTTCGGCCTCTACGTCACGCCCGGCGTCTCCAAGCAGGCCGTCGCGCAGAACAGCGCGATCCTCGGCACGTCGTACCACGTGCAGGACATCGCCACCACGACCGCGGAGAAGAACTACAACTGCAAGGGCATGGTCGGCATCGACTACAGCAAGCCCGGGGCGCAGCCGTTCATCGACTCCTGGGCCGACGAGTTCGCGGCCTGGGGCGTGGACTACGTGAAGATCGACGGCGTCGGCACCCCCGACGTCCCCGACGTCCAGGCCTGGTCCAAGGCCCTCGTGCAGACCGGGCGCCCGATCCACCTGGAGCTGTCCAACAACCTGGCGATCGGCAGCGCCGCGACCTGGCAGCAGTACTCCAACGGCTGGCGCACCGGCGGCGACATCGAGTGCTACGGCGGCTGCACCACGGCCGGGACCCTCACCGACTGGTCCCACCTGCAGACCCGGTTCGGGCAGGTCGCCTCCTGGCAGCCGGACGGCGGGCCCGGCGCGTTCAACGACTACGACTCCCTGGAAGTCGGCAACGGCTCTGCCACCGGCCTCACCGACGCCGAGCAGCAGTCGCAGATGAGCCTGTGGGCGCTGGCCGCGAGCCCGCTGATCCTGGGCACCGATCTGACGAATCTCAACGCCGCCGAGCTCGGCTACCTGAAGAACGGTCGCGTCCTGGCTGTCGACCAGGACGCGATCGATGCCTCGCGCATCGTGAACAACGGCAACCAGCAGGTGTACAGCAAGAAGGAGAAGGACGGCGGGGTCGTCATCGGCCTGTTCAACTACAGCGACACAGGGTCGACCACGGTGAGCGTGCCACTGTCGGCGGCCGGCATCTCCGGCAGCGCCACCGCGACCGACCTGTGGAGCGGGGCCTCGCTGGGCACCGTCAGCGGCACCTACAGCGTCACGCTCGGCCCCGGCGCGGTGAAGCTGATCAAGGCGGTGCCCGCGGGCAGCGGCGGGAGCGTCACGATCGAGGCCGAGGCGTCGGGCAACACGATCGCCGGGGCCTCGCGGGTCGCCACGTGCGCGGCGTGCTCCGGCGGCCACAAGGTCGGATTCATCGGCAACGGCGCCGCGAACTACGTGACGGTCAACGGCATCACCGAGCCGTCGGCCGGCAGCCACACGCTCACGCTCGCCTATCTGGTCAGCGGCACCCGCAGCTTCTCGATCAGCGTCAACGGCGGGCCGGACATCGTGGAGAGCCTGAGCGGCACCAGCTTCGCCACTCCGACCACCGCGAGCGTGACGGTGCAGCTCAACGCCGGAACCAACACCATCAAGTTCCACAACGACACGGCCTACGCGCCGGACCTCGACGCGATCACAGTGAGCTGATCGCACGATGACTCCGCACCCGGCTGCTGATCGTGGGGATTCAGCAGTTGGGTGCGGCTCGTTCCACCAGGGCTTCGACCGACGCCGCCACCTGGGCCGGATGCGAGATCAGGGACAGGTGGTGGGCTCCTTGGATGACGGTGGGCGCCGGTGCCCCGATGTTCGCGGCGATGCTTTCGGGCGCGTCGGCCGCGAACACAGAGTCCTGGGCGCCGAAGGTGACCGCCTTGGGCAGGCACAGCTGCGTCAGTTGGGACAGGCGCGAGGCGGGGAGTCCCGGTCCGCCGACGGTGTCGAGGGTGTCCCAGAGTCCTTGTTCGGCGCCGGCCACCTGGTACGGCCTGCGGAACCGCTCCACGCCGGCGGCGTCGAGGCGCGGGCACGACGGTCCGCACTCCGAGGCGTAGATCGTGCGGATGGCCCAGTCGGAGCGCAGCACCAGGTGCAGGACGGAGGTGCGCAGCGGGCCCAGGAGCCAGGTGACGCCGGGGCTCGGGATGGGGAGGCCGTCGCCGTCGAGGAACATCAGGCCGCTGTAGGTGTGAGGCGATTCCAGCACCGCTTCGGCGGCGACGGCCGCTCCGCTGGAGTGCGAGACCAGGACCGGGCGGTCGATGTGCAGGGCGGCGACCAGGCCGGTGAGTTGGGCGGCCATGTACTGCGGGGTGTAGGGCGAGACGCGCTGGCTGTAGCCGGAGCCGGTGAGGTCCAGGGCGTAGACGCGGTGGTCCTGCGCCAGCAGCGTGGCCAGGTTCTGCCAGGAGTCGGAGTCCTCGAAGGCGCCGTGAACCAGGACGATCGGCGAGCCGCCGGTGCCCCAGGTCTCGTAGCGGGTGTGGATGCCGTCGGCGGTGACGTAGGACAGGCCCGGGGGCGGTGCGACGGTGCCTGCGGTGTAGGCGTTGTAGGGCACGGAGAGCATGGTCAGTGTCACGAACACGACGGCGACGGTCTTGGCCGCGCGCCGGAGGACCCGGCGGTGCCAGGGTCGGCGGGGCAGGTGCACCGCGCCGGGATGCTCCTCTTCGAGGTCTTCAGCACCGTCCACGCCTTCAAGACCCAGTTCATCCGTCGCCATAGTGAAATCGTCGCTTTCGGTGAACTGCTTCGTCATCGGCTCGAAGTCGGACTTCGCGGGTACGTCGAGGAGCGTACGCCGCAGTAATGCGCGGTATTACGCGGCGCTCCGGGCGGCCGCGACGATCGCCGCGTGGCCCGGATCGGTGGCGGCGAGTTCGTCGAGGGCGGCGCTGAGGGTGGCGTCGTAGGTGGTGCGGGCCTCGCGGTAGCGGGCGCGGCCGGCGTCGGTGAGGACGGTGTAGGCGCCGCGCTTGTCGTCCGGGCACAGGTCGCGGTAGGTGAACTCGGCGGCGTTGAGGCGGCCGACCAGGCGGGTGACCGAGCTCTGGTTCAGGCCGAGGCGGTCGGCCAGTTCGGTCATGCGCAGCTCGCTTCGCTCCGCCTCGTCGAGGAAGCCCAGGGCGCGGTATTCGGACAGGCCCAGGCCGTGGCGGCGTTGCAGGACGGCGGCCAGCCTGCCCTCGACGTGCGCGTGCAGGATCAGCAGACGGTTCCACGTGGGGGCGTCTGAGCTGGGCTTCGCGGCTTCCGCCTGCGTTGGCATCGGTTCACTCCTCGGGCCGGGCGGCGATACTGGCCGGCTGCTTGACACCACTTTAGTTGTACGTGCATGCTTTTTGTCACCAAGAACTTGCACGTACATGCAACAATACGGAGGGGATTCATTCCGATGGCCTGGGCCTATTTGCTGGTCGCGTCTGTCTTCGAGGTCGTGTTCGCGCTGGCGACCGACGCCACGCACGGGTTCACCGTGCTCGGCCCGTCCCTGCTGACGATCGCCGCGGCCGGGGGCGGGATCTACTTCCTGAGCCTGGCACTGAAGACCCTGGACGTCGGGGTCGGCTACACGGTGTGGACCGGGATCGGGTCGGTGGGGACGGTCGTGTTCGGGACCGCGCTGTTCCACGAGGCCGTGACGCCGGCGAAGGTGGTGGCGTTCGTGTTGATCATCGGCGGGGTGCTGGGGTTGAAGATCGCCGACAAGCTGGCCGCGGCCTGAGCCGGCGTGTCCGTCCATATTCCGACCGCGTTCTGTCTGTATTCCGACCACAACCCGTTGAAGGATCTTCGTCATGGCCTGGACCTACCTGCTCATCGCCTCGGTCTTCGAGGTCGCGTTCGCGTTGGGAACCAACGCCACGCACGGATTCACCCGCCTGTGGCCGTCGGTGTTCACGCTGCTGGCCGCCGCCGGCGGCATCTTCACGCTGAGCCTGGCGCTGCGCACGCTGGACGTGAGCGTCGGCTACACCATCTGGACCGGCACCGGGTCGATCGGGACCGTGGTGCTGGGATCGGTGATCTACAAAGAGAAGATCACCGTGCCGAAGATGGTCGCGTTCGCCGCGATCATCGCCGGGGCGCTGGTGCTGCGGCTGGCTTGACTTTCGGAATGAGTGAGTGAACACTCACACCCATGGAAAATGACGTCCCTCAGTCCCGCCGACGGTTGTCAACCGCGGAGGTCCGCCGGGAAGAGGTCCTGCGGGCAGCCATCCCGGTCTTCGCTGAGCGCGGCTACTACGGGACGCCGACCTCGGAGGTCGCCAAGCGTGCCGGGATCTCGACGTCGTACGTCTTCCGGTTGTTCCCGACCAAGGAGGACCTGTTCGTCGCGGTCCTGGACCACGGTGTCGAGCAGATCCTGGCCCGGTTCCGGCGCGCTGTCGCCGAGACGTCGGGTGGGGTCGACGAGCTGTTCCAGGCGTTGGGCATGGCCTATGCCGACCTCATGCGCGATCGCGATCTGTTGATGGTGCAGCTACACGGGCAGAGCGCGTGCGACGTGCCGGCCGTCAAGGAGGCGCTGCAACGGGGCGCGGACCGCGAGATCGAGTTCGTGCGCTCGGTCACCGGCGGGACGCCGGATCAGGTGCAGCAGTTCATGGCGATCGGCGCGCTGAGCCACCAGATTCTGGCCCTGGACGCCCAACTGCTGGACGCCGCGTGGGCCAAGACCCTGGTCGGCTCGCTTTTCTTCTACTCCCCAGAGGAGTGACCACCTGGACAGGAGCGTTTCGCGCCGGGCCGCCAGCCCGGCCTTCTTTTGCGGTCAAGATTGACTGACCAGTCACACATTCTGTAACGACAGAGAGAAAGAACGATGAGACTCTTCCCCCGCGTCACCGACATCCGCAGGCCGCGTAGGTACTTCGCGTTGGCAGTCGCCGCGACGGCGGTGGCGGCCGTCGCCATCCCGACCGCGGCCGCCGCTAACTCCCCCGCCTCCGCCTCGTCAGCTTCGGCGGAGCGGTCGAACCCGGCGGCCGGCATCGCATGGCAGCCATGCACCGATCCGGACTTCGCGGGCATGGACTGCGGAACCATGAAGGCTCCCGTCGACTACGCCCACCCCGGCGGGCCGCAGGTCTCGCTGTCGATGGTGCGTCACCGCGCGTCGGACGGCGCGCACCGCATCGGCGCGCTGGTCCTCAACGACGGCGCCGGCGGATCCAGCATCGAGCAGTTCCGCTTCGCGCTGCGCTTCGGGCTCGCACAGACGCCGATGGGCCAGCGGTTCGACGTCATCGCCATGGATCCGCGCGGCGTCGGACACAGCCAGGCCATCCACTGCACGCGGCCCGCCAAGGCCCCGGGGATCACCGACCTGCCCAGCAACCAGGCGCAGTTCGACGCGTTGGTCGCCAACAACCAGGCCTTCGCCGCCGACTGCCTGAAGAACAACGGTCCGCTGCTGACGCACATAGACATGGCCAGCACCGCGCGCGACTTCGAGCGGCTGCGCGTCGGCCTTCACGAGACGCAGCTCAACTGGTACGGCATCCAATACAGCGATCTGCTCGGCCGCACCTACGCCCAGATGTTCCCGGGCCGCCTGCGCACGATGCTGCTGGACACCGCCCTCGACGACGCCCTGCCGCCGACCGAGCGCGTGGCCACCGAGATGGCCACCGCGGAGCAGGCCTTCGACCGCTTCGCCGGCTGGTGTCACGACACTGACAGCTGCGCATTGCACGGTCAGGACGTCGCCGCCGTCTACGACCAGCTTGTCGCCAAGGCCGACCGCACCCCGATCGCCGTCAAGGGCACCGGCCAGACCCTGACCGGGCAGGACATCCAGGCCGCTACGCAGGACTTCCTGGTCATCAAGTCGGTGACCTGGTCCACTCTCGGCACCGCCATCCAGCAGGCGCTGGCCGGTGACGCCACCGCGTTCACGCACGACGTCGACAAGACCCTCGACCACACGCAGCTGCAAGTCGCCGCCTGCCTGGACCAGCCGCCGGCGGCGACCACGTACGCCGGGCTCGCGCAGTTGGAGATGCTGGCCCGTCAGACTTCGCCGCATCTCGGCGGCCTGGTGCAGTCGTGGACCAACATGACCGGCTGCCTGGGCTGGCCTGTCGCCGCGCACAGCACGGCGCCAGCGAGCCCGGTCAAGCATGCGCCGCCGGCGTTGATCCTGCAGTCGACGCACCAGACGCTGTCCGCGTACTCCTGGGCCTTCGGGCTGGCGGCCCAGCTGCCCGGGTCCAGCGTGCTGTCGATCAACGGCGACGACTACAGCACGTACATCACCAGCCCCTGCGCGGCGAGCAACGCCAACAGCTACCTCATCGATCGGACGCTGCCGGCCGCCGGGACGCTGTGCGCGTACTGATCACACGTGCTGACCACACGTACTGATCACGCCAGGTCACACCAGCCCGAAGTGGGGACCGAGCACGCGCGCCAGTTCTTCGGCCCGTTCGCGCCAGCCGAGTGCCAGTGCCAGGCGGCGGACCGCGACGAGGTTGCCGAGTTCGGTCTCCAGGAGGCGTTCGGCGTGCTGGGGGTTCTTGGCCCGCTTCGTATACGGGTCCTGCGACGGCGCGGGGGCTGGGGCTGGGGCCTGGGTTTGGCCGGTGTCGAGGGTCGCGCACCATTGGGTCGCGGTGCGCAGGTAGTAGTCGATGAGGCGCTCGGAGGCCTGCAGGGTCTCGTCCGGTTCGCCGTCGGCGCTTTGGAGTTCGGCGGCGACGTCGTGGACGAGGTCGTGGAGGTGGTAGCGGCCGGGGGCGCGCTCCTGCAGGAGGTTGGCCTCGAAGAGGCATTCCAGGGCTGATTCGGCGTCGGGCAGGGGCGCGCCGGTGAGGGCGGCGGCGGAGTGGGCGTCGAAGTCGGGGCCCGGGTGCAGGCTCAGAAGCCGGAACAGGCGCTTGGGCAGCGGCTGGAGCTGGTGATAGGACCAGGCCAGGATGGCGGTGACGTCGCGGTCGCCGGCGACCAGGAAGCGGGTGCGGTGCCCGGCCAGCTGCTCGGCGACGCGCTCCACCGGCCAGGTGGCGCGGTCCCGGAGGCGGGCGGCGGCGACCTGGATCGCCAGCGGGAGGCGGCCGCAGAGTTCCACGGCCGAGGCCACCGCCTCCGGCTCGGCGCGGGCGCGGTCGGTGCCGATGATGCGGCTGAACAGCGCGATGGCCGAGCCGGGGTTCATCACCTGCAGCGGGATCGGCACGGCGCCCTCCAGCGAGGGCATCCGGCGGCGGCTGGTGATCAGGACGAAGGTCTCGCCGGAGCCGGGAAGCAGGGGCCTGATCTGCGCGGCGTCGCGCGCGTTGTCCAGGAGCACCAGGGCACGCCGGCCGGACAGCCGGGCCCGCCACAGCGCGCTGCGCTCGTCCAGCCCCTCGGGCAGCGTCTCCGGAGCGAGGCCGCTGGCGCGCAGCAGCGCTTCGAGCGCCTGCGCCGGCTCGACCGGTTCAGTGACGGCGCAGAAGCCTGACAGGTCGACGAAGTAGTGGCCGTCGGGGAAGAGCGGCGCCAGGCGGTGCGCGACGTGCACAGCGAGCGTCGACTTGCCGACGCCGCCCATGCCGTCGATGACGGCGACCTGCGGCGCGGGGCCACCCGCGCGGGCCTGCGCAACCAGGTCCTGAATCTGGCGCTCGCGGCCGATGAACTCGGCGAGGTCGCGGGGCAGGAAGGAGCGGTCGACGCGGGGCGCCGGGACGGGAGTGGTAGTCGGGGGAACCGGGAGCGGTAATGCTTCGACGGCGCGGACCAGCGGATCGTGGGCGGGCCAGGTCGGGTCGGCGAGGGCCACCGGGGAGGGGGTCGGTGAGCGGCGCTGCTCGGGGCCGGACCAGCGTCGGAGGTCGGGCGCAGGGAGCAAAGCAGCACCATTGGGCTGCTGCTCGGAACCTGGCCATGGTGCTGGGCCAGGCGCGATGCCGGCTGGCTGCGGCGAGGATGCCGCGGCGGGCGCGGCATTGTGAGGCTGCTGCGCGGAACCGGGCCACAGTCCCGAGTCGGGCGCGATGCCAGCTGGCTGCGGCGAAGATGCTGCTGCTGCGGGGGCGGGTACCGGTTGGGCGTTGCGAGGCTGCTGCCCGGAACCGGGCCGCGGTCCCGGGTCAGGCTCGATGCCGGTTGGCTGCGGCAAGTGCGCGGGCAGCGGTCGTTGGTCGGGCGCGATACCGAGTGGCTGCGGCTCGGGCGTGCTTTGAGGTTTCTGGCCTGGTGCAGGCTGCTGCAACGTTTCAGGCGCAAGCCGTGTCTGCCCGACCGCCACCAGCTCGCGCGACTCCCCGTCAGCCGCCGCCTCCCCCGGCGCCGCATCACCCCGCAGCACCCCCTCGTGCGCGCGGCGCAGCTGCGGTCCCGGGTCCAGGCCGAGCTCGTCGGCCAGCATCCGGCGGCCTTGTTCGTACACGGTCAGTGC
The DNA here is from genome assembly GCF_015356825.1 of Catenulispora rubra. Taxonomy (GTDB): domain Bacteria; phylum Actinomycetota; class Actinomycetes; order Streptomycetales; family Catenulisporaceae; genus Catenulispora; species Catenulispora rubra. The sequence goes on from NZ_JAACYW010000071.1 coordinate 11,896, forward strand.
GTCGGCCTGGCGGCCGGAGGCGTGCAGGGCGCGCATCAGTAGTGCCCGGAGGGATTCGCGGAAGGGGTGTTCGTCGACCAGGGCGGTCAGCTCGCCCAGGGTGGCGGCCGCTTCGCCGAGGCGGAGGCGGATGGCGGTCGCGGCCTCGACCGCGTCGAGGCGTTGTTCGTCCAGGACCGCCGCGGCGTTGGCCAGGCGGGAGTCGCGCAGGCCGGTCAGGGCCGGGCCGCGCCACAGTGTCAGGCCTTTGTTCAGGGTGCTGAGTGCCTGTTCGTCGTGGCCTTCGGCCAGGGCCTGGCGGGCTTCGGCGGTGGCGGCCTGGAAGCGGTAGGCGTCCACCGCCGACTGCGGGACCGCCAGGCGGTAGCCCGCGCCCTCGGTGGCGACCAGGCCGCCGCCCAGGGCCCGGCGGAGGGTGCCGACAACGTTGTGGACCTGCTGGCGCGCCGATTCCGGCGGGTCGTCCCACAGCACGTCCACGATCCGTTCGTACGGCACCACCGCGTCGGCGTTCACGCTCAGCAGCGCCGCGAGGCGGCAGACGCGGGTGCCGCGCAGCGTCGACTCGCGGCCGCCCAGGTGGATGCGTAGCGGGCCGAGGATCCAGATGTCGAGATCGGGCGCGCCCACGATTCCCCCTCAACTCGATAGACATGCCCGGTCTTCGGCGGGTCTACCACGGCCTACCCCCGAACACCGGCTCTCGATCATCCAGGGTAGCCGAGGAGTAGCGCTGAGGCAGCGGGCGTTTCGCCCAGCGGCGCGCGGCGGTCTCGGGACGGTAGCGGCGCGGTCGCCGGACGGTAGCGGACGTCGAGACGATCTATCCGAAGCGAATCAGTGAACGGATTCGATCGGCGGGAGGCAGCCATGTGGGAAGTCGCGATCAGTGCCCGGCGGGACCTGGCGGTGGCGGTCGTCGACGGTGCGCGCACCTGGAGCTACGCCGACCTCGCCGAGCAGGTGGCCGCGCACCGCTGCGTGTTCGAGCGGGACGGCGTGCGGCCCGGGCAGACCGTCGCGCTGCTGGCGGACAAGTCCGCGCACGCCGTGGCCGCGACGCTCGCCCTGGCCGAGACCGGCGCGACCGTGTTCGTCCCGCCGCGCGGGCTGGGCTCGGAGCTGCAGGCCGATCTGCTGTGCCGGGCCGCGGCGGACTACACGGTCCAGGCCGACGAGCGCAACGCCGAGTCGCTGCGCGCGACCGTCGTGCCCCAGTCGCACCGCGCCTCCGACCGCCGCGCCGCCTTGGTCCTGAGCACGTCCGGCTCGACCGGCGTCCCCAAGCTCGTACCGCTGCCCTCGCCGGCGCTGGAGCGCTTCGCCGGCTGGGCCGCCGACGCCTTCGGCATCGGCCCGGGTGTCCGGGTCCTGAGTTACGCGCCGCTGAACTTCGACCTGTCGCTGCTCGACGTGTGGGGCACGCTGATCCACGGCGGCACCACCGTCCTGGTCCGGCCCGACGACGCCGCCCGCGCCGACCGGATCGCCCGGATCCTCGTCGATCAGGGCCCTGAGGTGGTGCAGGCGGTCCCGCTGCTGGTCCGCCTGCTGGCCACGGCCGACGTGCCGCCGCAGCCGCGGGTCCGGCACGTGATCCTGACCGGCGAGAGCTTCCCAGTCGAGCACTGGTCCTGGCTGCGCCGCACCTTCCCCCGGGCCGAGGTGTGGAACCTGTACGGCTGCACCGAGACCAACGACAGCTTCCGGCACCGGCTGGTCCAGGCGGACATCGACGCCGGGCGGGTCCCGATCGGCCGTCCGCTGCCCGGCGTGGAGGCCAGGATCCAGGACCGCGGCACACGATCGACCACCGGCGAGGGGTACGCCGAAGGCGAACTGCTGGTGAGCACGCCGTTCCAGACCCCGGGATACCTGCGCCAGGGGGATCCCGAGGAGGATCCGCAGTCCTCGCCGTTCGTGCGGCTGCCGGACTCGGACCGGGTCTTCTACCGGACCGGCGACATCGTGCGCCGCACCGCGGACGGCGTGCACCACCTCGTCGACCGCATCAGCCGCATCGTGAAGGTGAACGGCGTCCGGACCAGCCTGGCCGAGGTCGAGCGGGTGCTCGCGGACCACCCCGACGTGGCCGAGGCCGTGGTGTTCACGGTGCCGGACGAGGTGGCCGGCCAGGTGCTGCACGCCGCCGTGCTGCCGCGCTCCGCCGAGCAGCACCTGGCCGCCCCCGCGCTCGACACCCTCGCGCTGCGCGGGCACTGTCGCCGGCGGCTGGCCGCCGCCGCGGTGCCCAGCCGCTACCACCTGCTCTCCCTGGACCTGCCGCGCACCTCCACCGGCAAGCCCGACCGGGCCAGGATCCGTGCCCTGCTCACCGAAGGAGCCGCTCCGTGACCACGACAACGAGTGTCGCCGCCGTCGTCCACGACCACCTCGTCAGCACCCACGCCCCCGACGCCGACCGCATCCCGTCCGACTACGACCTGCTCGAAGGCGGAGTCCTGGACAGCCTGACGCTGGTCTCCCTCTTGTCCTGGATCGGCCGCCGCTTCGCGCTGCCGATCGAGGAGCTCGACCTTGATCCGCAGCGACTGCGCAGCATCGACGCGATCGCCGAGTTCATAGAAGCCCACACGCAAGCCCCATCCCGATGACCCTGACCGAGAAAGCCCGGCAAACATGATCATCCGCGAGAAGGACTCCGTCGACGCCGTCGACTGGGGCAACGGCCGCAGTCACCGTCTCCTGATAGCCGCCGACGGCGTCGGTTTCGCCGTGGCGCACACCGTGGTGCGCGCCGGTTCGGAATCGCGCCTGCAGTACCGGAACCACATCGAGGCCTGCTACTGCATCTCCGGCGAGGGCGAGGTGGTCAGCGCCGACGGCGAGCTGCGCCACAAGCTCGTGCCCGGCGTGCTCTACGCCCTGGACCAGAACGACGCGCACATCCTGCGCGCCGCCGAGCACGGCGACCTGGAGCTCATCAGCGTCTTCAACCCCCCGATCCGGGGCGATGAGCAGCACCGCCTGAGCCCGGACGGCTTCTCCGCCTACTGAGAGGCGGCCGTTCCACGAGGCCGCGAGAAGGGATCCGATGATGACGGCGACCACGCACGAGCGCACCGCGTTCGCCGACCTGATCGCCCAGCTGGGCGCCGAGCTCAGCGACGGGCACCTCGACGACGACCGCGACCACCGCTTCCGCGCCGACAAGTGGCGGCGGCTGGGCGAGGTCGGGCTGTTCGGCCTGCCGTTCCCGACCGAGTACGGGGGCGCGGGCCTCGACATCGCCGAGACCGTCAGCGTCCTGCGATCGCTGGGCGAGCACTGTCTGGACGCCGGCCTCGTGTTCAGCGCCACCACCCAACTGGCCAGCACCGGCACCCCGTTGGCCCGCTTCGGGTCGGCGGAGCTGAAGGAGCGGTACCTGCCCGGCGTGTGCGCCGGCGAGCTGATCGGCGCACACGCCATCACCGAGAGCGGCGGCGGATCGGACGCGCTGGCGATGCGGACGACCGCACGGCGCGACGGCGACGACTACGTGCTCTCCGGCGCGAAGGCCTACGTCTCCAACGGCCCGATCGCCGATCTGATCGTGGTCTACGCGAAGACCGGCTCCGGCGCGACCGCGCTGTCGCCGTTCCTGGTGCCCACGGACGCCGCCGGCGTCGTCCGGGGCGCGCCGATCTCGAAGATGGGGCTGCGCACGTCGCCGATGTGCGAGCTCTTCCTCGACGACGTCCGGGTCCCGGCCGGCCACCTCCTCGGCTACGAGGGCGGCGGCCTGCTGGTCCTGGACTACGTGATGAAGCGGGAGATCCTGTACTCGTTCGCCGCGACGGTCGGGCAGATGGCCGGCCGGCTGGAGCGGGTCATCGGCCACGCCAACTCCCGCGAGCAGTTCGGCGCGCCGATCGCCGCCAACCAGGCGGTCTCGCACCGGATCGCCGACCTGAAGATCGGCTACGAGACCAGCCGGATGTGGCTGGAGCACACCGCGGCGGCGCTCACCGGCCATCAGGACGTGGCCCTGGACATCGCCATCACCAAGCTCGTCGCCAGCGAGGCCGCGGTGGCCTCGGCGTCGGCCGCGGTGCAGCTGTTCGGCGGCGCCGGCTACATGAGCGAGTACGGCGTGGAGAAGGAGCTGCGGGACAACGTCGCGGCGACCATCTACTCCGGCAGCAGCGAGATCCAGCGCGACCGGCTCGCGGCGCTGCTGGGGCTGCGGACCCGGAAGACGGGGAAGTGACGCCATGACCACGACATCTCAGGCCGAATCCACATCAGAGTCCAGATTCGATACAGAATCCGAAGCCGAATCAGAGATCGAGTTCACGCTGCGGGCCACGCCGGTGCTCGACCACCAGTCGGCGGCGATCGCGGAGTTCGTCGCCGAGGTGGCGCCGGGCAGTGCCGCGGGTGCGCGCGACGCGACCGGTGGCGCCGGTACAGCTGCCGAAGCCAGTGCCGCCGGTGCCGACGTCCGCGAGCAGTGCCGGGCCTTGTTCTACGCGGTCCGGGACGGCATCGACTACGAGGTCTTCGATACCGGCCTGCGCGACCAGGACCTGGCGGGCAGCGCGGTGCTCGATGCCGGACGCGGCTTCTGCCTGCACAAGTCGATCCTGTACGCGACGGCGGTCCGGCACCTCGGGGTGCCGTCGCGGCTGGCCTCGAGCCTGGTCCGCAACCATCTGTCCTCACCGGAGCTCACCGCGCTGGTCGGCGGGGAGGTGTTCCTGCACTGGTACGTCGAGATCCACCTCGACGGCCGATGGGTCAAGGTGACGCCGGTCTTCAACCGCCTGCTGTGCCGGATGTACGGGATCGCGCCGTTGGAGTTCGAAGGGATACACCACGCCTTCGATCCGCAGGGGCTCAAGCGCATGGAGTTCCTGGGCGACGTGCGCCTGCATCCCGACCCGACCCCGGACCGCATCAGAGAGCTGATCCAGAGCGCGCATCCCGCGATGGTCGCCCCGGACCTGCGGGTGCCGAGCCGAGGCCGCTTCGCCGGATCCGGCTCGCCTTCCTGACCCGGCCGAACCACTCCCCGAAGACCACTCCACCGAAGAAGGGACAAGCAACCATGCCCCGGTTGACCATCAGCCCGGAAGTCGCCGACGCCCTGGGCCGCCGTTCGATCCTGGCCCTGGAGACCTCGGTCATCGCCGGCGGCCTGCCCTACCCGGCCAATCTGGAGTCGGCGCAGGCCGTGGACGGCGCCGCCCGCGAAGGCGGCGCGGTACCGGCCCGGATCGCGGTGCTCGACGGAGCGTTGCACGTCGGGCTCACCGACGAGCAGTTGCAGCGGGTCGCCGAGGATACGACGGCGGTCAAGGCGTCGGTGCGCGACATCGGCCGGGTCGCGGCCGAGGGCGGCATCGGTGCGCTGACCGTCTCGGGGGCCGTCCACGGCGCCCGGCTGGCCGGGATCGAGGTGCTGGCGGTCGCCGGGATCGGCGGGGTGCACCGCGGCGCGGCGACCAGCTTCGACGTCTCCGCGGACCTGCCCGCCTTCGTGCGGAACCGGGTGGCGGTGTTCTGCGCCGGCGTGAAGTCGATCCTGGACGCCGGGCTGACGCTGGAATGGCTGGAGACGTACTCGGTGCCGGTGGTCGGCTACCGCTGCGACGAGTTCCCGGGCTACGTCAGCGTCTCCTCGGGGCGGCCGAACCCGCACCGGCTGGACGACCTCGGCCTGATCGCGCGCTCGGTGCTGGCGCACTGGGACACCGGGGCCGAGGGCGGGTTCCTCGTCACGCATCCGATCGCGGCCGAGCACGGCGTCCCGTTCGACGTGCTGGAGGCCCGCATCGCCGAGGCGGAGGTCGCGGCGCGGGAGGCGCGGGTGACCGGGCCGGACATCACGCCGTTCCTGTTGAAGGAGCTGGCCCGCAACTCCGGCGGGCAGACGTCGGCGGCGAACCGGGAGGTGCTGCTGTCGACGACGCGGCTCGGCGCGGAGTTCGCGGTGCGGCTGTTCGAGGAACGGCTCGCGGCGGCCGCCGGTGTCCCGGCTGCCAGCGTCAACGTCGAGGCGGCTGGGGCGGCCGAGGTGGCCGAAGCGGCCGAAGCGGCCGAGGTCTTCGCCGGAGCGCGAGGCGCAACCTCATGACCGCCGTCCTGTTCGACCTCGACGGCACGCTCGCCGACACCCCGGGCGCCATCGCCCGCATCCTCGCCGACATGTGCCCGCTCGCGCCGTCCGAACGCCTGGCAGCCAGTGTCGGACGGCCCATCGCAGGGCTCTTCGCCGAAATCCTCGTGGCGGACGAGGACTCCCCCGCGGTGCGCGTCGCGGTCTCCGAGTTCCGCGCGCGGTTCGCCGACGAGGTGGTGCCGCACGCCGCGAACCTGGTGTTCCCCGCGATCCGCGGGCTCCTCGACGAACTCGTCGCCGCCTGCCGGCCGATCGCTGTCGTGACGAGCAAGTCGCCGGCGGGTGCCTCGGAATTCCTGGAGGCCGCCGGGCTCGCGCCGTACTTCCCGGTGACGGTCGGCTTCGTCCCGGGCGTCCCCGGCAAGCCCGCGCCCGACCAGGCCCTCGCGGCAGCGAAGGCCCTGGGCGTCGAACCCGCCGACTGCGTCGTGGTCGGCGACAGCACCGACGACATGAAGATGGCCGTCGCCGCCGGGATGCGCGGCGTCGGCGTCGCGTACGGCGTCGCGTCGCTCCCGGACCTGCGCGCGGCCGGCGCCGCGCAGGCAGCTCAGACCTCTGATGATCTCGCCCCGCTGCTCCTTCCCGAAGAACACCGTCCCCTCACCACCGTTTCCCCCCACACCGAGGTGTCACCGTGACCACATATGAGAACTCTGACGTCGCCGTCAGCCGCGACACGTCATCCGCTTCGGCCCGAACGGCCGGGCTGCTGCTGCTCTCGCTGGCGCAGTTCCTGATCGCGCTGGACTACTCCGTCATCTACGTCGCGCTGCCCAGCATCGGGCACAGCCTGAAGCTGGGGCCGGACACGTTACAGTGGGTGGTGTCCGCCTACGCCGTGCTGTTCGCGGGGTTCCTGCTCGTGAGCGGCCGCGCCGGGGACCGCTATGGCGCGCGCCGGATCCTGATCGCGGCGCTGGTGCTGTTCGGGCTGGCGGCGACGGCCGGCGGTTTGGCGAACTCCGGCGGGCTGCTGCTGACGGCGCGCGGCGCGCAGGGGCTCGGGGCGGCGTTGATGCAGCCCGCGATCATCGCGCTGATCAACCGCACGTTCGAGGCGGGGCCGGCGCGGGAGAAGGCGCTGGCGGTGTGGGGCACGATCGGGGCGTCGGGGCTGGCTGCCGGGGCGCTGCTCGGCGGCGTGCTGACGTCGGCGTCGTGGCGCTGGACAATGCTGGTGAACCTGCCGGTGGCGGTGGTGTGCGCGGTGGCTGCGCCGCGGCTGCTGCCGTCGGACGGCCGGCGCGGGGACCAGCGGGCGCTGAGCACGGTCGGGGCGGTGCTGGCGACGACGGCGTCGTTGGCGGTCGTCAGTGCTCTGACGTTCGCGGCGGTGCACGGCTGGACCGACGGCCGGACGATCGGCTTCGGCGTGGGCGGGGTGCTGCTGGTCGCCGGGTTCGTGTGGCACGAGCGCACCTCGGCGGCGCCGCTGATCGACCGCGCGCTGCGCTCGAACGCGATGCTGCGGCTCGGCGCGGCCTCGACGGCGTTGTACATGGCGAGCGTCGGCGCGGAGTTCTATGTCATCACCCTGATCCTGCAGAACCGCTACGGCTACAGCCCGCTGCGCGCGGGTCTGGGCTTCCTGCCGCTGGCGCTGTGCATCGTGGCGGGCAACATGCTCGCCGGGCGGTTCATCGCGCGCGTGGGGGCGGTGCGGCTGCTGACGATCGCATTCGTGCTGGACGCGGCGGGGCTGGCGATCCTGGCGGCGTCGGCGGGCGGGACCGGGTACGCGACGCACATGCTGCCGGGGATCGTGGTGTCCGGGATCGGGCACGGGCTGACGTACACGTCGATGTTCGTCACCGGCACCGGCGGGCTGCGCGACGAGGACCAGGGCACGGCCGGCGCGGTGCTGACGACCAGCCAGTACATGAGCGCGGCGGCGTCGTTGGCGATCCTGGTGCTGGTGATGGGGTCGCCGTCGGCGGCCGGGACCTACCGGAACGCGTTCCTGACGACGGCGGCGTTCGCGGCGGCCGGCGCGCTGGTCGCCGGCGCGGTGACGGCGGTGCGGGGCCCGCGGGGCGCGCGATGAGCGGCGGCGTGCGGCGCCTCGGCATTCTGGTCGTGCACAACGATCCGGTGCCCGAGGCGGAGATCTGGCGTGCCGCGCCGCCTGGAGTGGAGATCGTCACGGGCCGCTTTGCTCTGCAACGCGCTCCCGGCGAGGAGTACTTGGGGGAATCGGTCGAGGACTTCCTCAGCGAGGGGGTTCGCCGCACGCTCGCGGATCTCAGCGATGCCGGCGCTGACGCGTTGGCGCTGTGTTTCGTGTCGGTGAGCGTCTTCGGCGGCTCGGCGTTCGACACGGGCTTCGCCGAGGCGGTGAAGGCGGCGACCGGCGTTCCCGCGTTCACCGCCGGCGAGGCGCTTCGGCAGCGTCTCAGCGCCCTGAAACCGTCCGACCCGCTGCTGATCGCGCCGCCGTGGTTCACCGACCGCACGGTCGCCGGCACCGCGGCGTACCTGGGCCTGCCGCCGGACATCCGCACCCACCGCTACGACCTGGGCCCGGCCTGGGACACGGGCACCCGCCAGGACCTGTTCGACCGCGGCGCCAAGGGCCACATCCCGCACACCGCACTGCGCGACCAGATCCTCGCCGCCGCGACCCCGACCACCGACGCGATCCTGATCCCCGGCAGCGGCTTCCGAACCCTGGACGCCGCCGCGGAGGTGGAGCGGAAGTTGGGGGTGCCGGTGGTGAGTGCCAACTCGGCGGTGTTGGGGCGGGGGTTGGAGGTGGCGGGCTGACCGCTCAGGCGAAAACCACGATCGCCAGCACGACCGTCGCCACCCCGGACACGGTCACCGCGAGACCGGTGACCACGCACAGGGTGGCGACCACTGCCTCGGCCAGCCAGAAACGTTCGCGGGCCACGGTGATGTCGGCCGGGTCGTAGACGATCTCCACCTCGGCGGCGGGTGTCGCGCGGACCCGCTGCCTGAGCGAGCGCGCGCCGACCCAGCACATGATGACGCCGACCGGCAGCAGACCCACCGCGAGCACCAACAACAACCGCATACTGTCAGCATCGGCGCGGGCGGTCAGCGACTCTTCTCCCAGGCTGCCGGTTCGGCGGTACGTGCTGCGCCGTCGGCGCTGCTCGGCAGGGGTATCAGAGCACTGTCGCGGTTGCGATCATGAGGCGAGCACTGTCAGCAGCCGATCCACGATCTCCAGTGCCTCGGGCTGCGTGCCGCCGGAGACGCGCACGATCTCCCGTCCCGCCCGGGACGCCACGGCCAGCGCGCCCACCGACTGCGTGGCCTCCGCCAGTTCGATCGCGGTGCGGACGTGGCGGAGCGCGGCGTCCGTGTCGCCTTCGCCGAGGCAGGCCAGGGCCAGGTGGCCGAGGACCAGGGCGAGGACCTTGCCGGGCTCGTAGCGGATGGCCGCCTCGGTGAGCGCGACGCGCGCCTCGGTGTGGCGGCCGAGGGCCAGGTAGGCCGAGCCGGCCAGGCGTTGGTAGGTGCGGGGCGTGCAGACGCCGGGTGCCGGGTCGTCGGGGCTGATGGCCGCCATCGCGCCGCGGGCCGTGGTGAGGGCCCGGTCGCATTCGGCGGCGTTGCCGAGGATCGCGTGGCCTTCGGCGGCGTGCAGGCGCGCCAGGGCGAACAGGGCCTCGCTGACCGGTGCGGCGATGACGGCGGCCTGCACGCAGCGGCGGACCCCGGCGCGCGGGTCGCCGCCGTAGAGGCCCACGAAGGCCGCGCGCAGGGTCGCGGTGACTTGCAGGACCGAGTCGCCGGCCTGTCCGGCGCGGCGGGCTGCTCGGTCGAAGAACTCCTCGGCGGTCGAGGAGTCGCGGCGGCCGGCGGCGTCCCACATGAGGCGGCCGACGAGGAGGGCGGTCTCGGCTTCGGCGACATCGAGGTCGCGGCGCCAGCGGATGGGGCTGACCGAGCCGGCCGGGTGAGCCATGCCGCCGGGACGGGACGGGACGGGGACACCGGTCGCGGACGTCATGGGCTGCGCGGATGGCGCGGTAGTCGTGCCAGTCGTGCCAGTCGCGCCAGTCGCGCCAGTCGCGACGTCCGACAGCGAGGCGCCGATCAAGAACCGCTCCGATAACGAAGGCGCGTTCAAAGGCGCCTCGATCGCGCCGCCGAAGGAGTACGCGCCATCTGAGAAACCAGAGGAACCGGCCGAGCCCGCTCCCCCGGCCGCGCGCAGCGCCTCGACCCGCCCCAGCAATCCCGCGGCCTGCACCACCAGTCCCATCTCCGGCCGCGCCTCGTACTCGGCCGCCAGCTTCGCGACCTCCTCGCGGACCCCGGCGATGGCCGCCAGGCGGCCGTCGTCCGTGCTTTCCCAGCCCCCTGCGAAAGTCAGCGGCCCCTCGGGCGACAGCAGCCGCTCCAGGTCCTGCAGCCCGACGCCGAGCGCCCGCGCGATCTGCGGCCGTTTCCCGGGCAGCGGCGTGGTGCATCCGCTCTCCCAGCGCACCACCGTGGACACCTCGACCCCGGCCCGCGCGGCGAACGCCTCCTGCGTGAGCCCGGCCGCCTCGCGGGCGCGGGCCAGACCCACCCGGCGGAGCCTGGACTGCCTGGGCTTGGCCATGAATGTCCCCCTTTCGTGCGCACTCCAGACTGCGATCGACGGTATGCGGACAGTCAGCGATATCGGCCAGCATACTTATAGGTCAGGCCTGCTGTCGCATGGTCCGTGCATGGTCGCCGCACGGTCGGTGCGCTTCCCGAACCGGGCGTTTTCGGATTGGGTAATCCGCGTTCGGATTCGGGCCCTGACAACAGGCAAAACGGAGGCGGTGGCAGGCGGTGTGCAGACACTGTGCGGCCTGTTTGCCCATGCCAGCGCACGGATGGCGGCGGTGATCCCCCGCGGGGCCTCGGTGCCGGGAGAGGTCCTTCCGTGGTGAAGCGCAGGGGATCCGGCGAAGGCCACCTCAAATTGGTCTGGGATCCGGCGGGTCTGGACCGGCGGCTGGCCACTACGACCCAGGAACTCCGGGTCGGCCGCTATGCCCTGGCCGGCGAACTGCTGGCCGACCGGCAGGCCGGCGAGGACGTGCGCGACTACCGCTACCTGATCCTGGCCCAGATCGCGGCGTCCAACGGGGTGGACACCGCCTGGCTGGCCGAGGAGCCGGACAGCCCCGAGGCGGCGCTGTTGCGGTTGCGGGCCAACGTCATCAGGGCTCTGCAAGCGCACCGCGCGCGCCATCCCAAGGCCGACGGGCTCGTCGATCTGGCGCGGACGCAGTGCCTGGAGACCGCCGAGCGGTTCCCGGAGGACCCGCTGCCCTGGATCGCACTGCTCCACCTGGCCCCGGCCGCGCCGCAGAACGTCCCGGGCCCGCCGGAGCTCCAGGTCGTCGGCCCGTGGCACACGATGGGCCAGCTGTGGAAACGCGATCCGTGGAACCGCGAGGCGCACCACCGGCTGCTGGCCGCGGTCGGGCCGAAGAGCGGCGGGTCGGTGTCCGCGGTGTCCGGGGTCGCGCACTGGATCAGCAGTCAGGCGCCGAGCGGGTCGGCACTGCTGGTGCTCCAGCTGGTGGCCTTCATCGAGGCGTTCCGCCAGCAGTTGGAACGCAACGATCTCAACAGAGTCCTGCTGACCTACCGCAACTGGTCGACCGCGTACGCGGAGCAGGAGACAGAACGCTGCTACACCCAGTGGTTCCTCCCGAGCGGCGGGAACGGTGTACTGCTGCCGGACCTGCACCACCTGGCGCACGCCCTGTGGGCCGGCTCGCAGTGGCGGCCGGCGGCCCGGGTCTTCGACGTCATCGGACCGTACGCGATGACCACGCCGTGGTCCCTGCACGGCAATCCGGAACAGGTTCTGGCCATGGCCAGGGAGCGCTGTATGTCAGAACTCTGAACCGGCGGCCGCGTCCGCCCTCGCGTGGCATGTCCTTCGCACCCCCCTTCCCCCCAAAAGAGGTACGGCAGATGGCGACCTCCGCCACATCGACAAGCCGTCGCGGCAGTTCGCTGGAGATGCCCGACGACGACCAGACACTGCGCGAGCTCGGCTACCCACGCCAGCTCGCCCGGCGGGTCAACGCGTTCGGGAACTTCGCGATCTCGGCGACGATCATCAACTTCATCTCCGGCGTGATGACCGCGCTGAGCCTGGCCATGATCTCCGGCGGGCCGCGCATCATGGTCTTCGGCTGGCTCGGCGTCGGCCTGCTGGTGCTGTTCGTCGGCGCCGCGATGGCCGAGATCACCTCCGGCTTCCCCACCTCGGCGGCGCTGTACTACTGGTCGGCGAAGCTGGCCAAGCGGCACAACGCGGGCTGGAGCTGGTTCACCGGCTGGCTGAACTTCATCGGCCAGATCGGCGGCACCGCGGCCACCGACTTCGCGCTGGCGAACTTCGCGGTGGCGCTGGCCACCCTGCAGTGGCCGAGCTACACCCCGAACGCCAAGGAGATCCTGGCGATCTACGGCGCGATCCTGCTGATCCACGCGCTGCTGAACACCTACACCGTCGGGCTGGTCGCGCTGCTGAACAAGATCAGCGTCGCCTGGCTGCTGGTCGGCGGCGTGGTGATCACCTTCTATCTGATCGTGTTCCCCTCGCACCACAACTCGGCGAGCTTCGCCTTCACGCACTTCGTCAACGGCACCGGGTTCAAGTCGGGCGTCTACGCGGGCATGATCGGCCTGCTGTTCACCAGCTGGACCTTCACCGGGTTCGACGCCTCGGCGCACATGTCGGAGGAGACCACGCACGCGGCGGTCTCGGCGCCCAAGGGCATCGTCCGCTCGATCGCGTTCTCCTGGATCGCCGGCCTGGTCCTGATCCTGGCCCTGACGTTCTCGATGTCGCCGGGCAACTACGGCAACGAGGCCTCGGCCAACGAGCCGGCGGCACAGATCTTCGTCGACGCGCTGGGCCTGACCACCGCGAAGATCCTGCTGCTGGTCGTCTGCGGCGCGATCTTCTTCTGCGGCCTGGCGAACATGACCTCGAACTCCCGCCAGATCTTCGCCTTCTCCCGGGACGGCGCGATCCCCGGCTGGAAGTGGTGGCGCTCGGTCAGCAAGCGGACCCACACGCCGGTGAAGTCGGTGTGGTTCGCCGCGGTCGGCGCGTTCCTGCTCGGCGTGCCCTCGCTGTGGAACACGGTCGCGTTCCAGGCCATCGTCTCGGTCAACGTCATCGGGCTGTTCGGCTCCTACGGCGTGCCGATCTTCCTGCGGCTGCGCCGGGGCGACGACTTCGTGCGCGGTCCGTGGCACCTGGGCCGCTGGAGCCGGCCGGTGACGACGATCGCGGTGGTGTGGATCACGCTGAGCAGCATCCTGTTCCTGCTGCCGCAGTCGTACCCGATCACCCACAAGACGTTCAACTACGCTCCGGTGGCGCTCGCGGTGGTGCTCTTCATCGCGACCGTATGGTGGTTCATGACGGCCCGTCGGACGTTCCGGGGCCCGATCAGCTACGGCACGCCGGAGGAGCTGGCGGCCATGGAAGAGGATCTGTAGCGATGAATCAGGACTCGAAGACCGGACTGGAGATCGCTCGGGCCGGTGCGAACGACTGGCCGGTCTTCGAGTCCTGGGCCGCCGGCGAGGGCTGGAATCCCGGCCCCGCCGACGGCGGGTGTTTCCTGGCTCAGGACCCTGACGGGTTCTTCGTGGGCCGGATCGACGGGCAGCCGGTGTCGGCGGTGTCGGTCGTGAACTACGGGGAGACGTTCTCCTTCCTCGGGTTCTACCTGGTGCACCCGGACTTCCGCGGACAGGGGCACGGCTACGCCACGTGGCAGGCCGGGCTGGAGCACGCGGGCGACCGGGTGATCGGGCTGGACGGCGTGCTGGAGCAGCAGGACAACTACCGGCGGTCCGGGTTCCGGCTGGCGCACCGGAACATCCGGTACGTCGGGCCCGCGCTGGCAGACCTTTCGACGAGCGCCGGGTCCGTGTCGGGGTCCGGGGCCGGGCCGTCTGTCGTACCGGTCGCGGAGATCGGCCGGTCCGCGATCGAGGTCTACGACGGCGCCCGCTTCCCGGCCGAGCGTCCGGTGTTCCTCGCCCGCTGGCTGTCGGCCCCGGGGCACATCGGGTACGCGGCCGTGTCCGACGGCGAGCTCGTGGGGTACGGCGTCATCCGGCCCGCCCCGGCGTTCGCCAAGATCGGACCGCTGTTCGCCGACACCCCCGAGGTGGCCGAGACTCTGTTCAGGGCCCTGATTTCGGGCCTGGTGGCGGCCGGCGGTCCGGAGGCGTCGAGCTCGTTGGAGGTCGCGCTGGACGTGCCCGAGACGAACGCGGCGGCCGTGGCATTGGCCGAGCGCTACGGGATGAAGCCGAGCTTCGAGACCGCCCGGATGTACACCGGACCGGTGCGCGATATCGAAATGGCTTCGGTCTACGGAATCACCTCGTTCGAGCTGGGGTGACCCGGATAGAATCGGGGGAACTTCACCGGGCCCGCCGAGGGACTGACCGGCGCTGCGGCGTCGGGACGGCGTGCCTGGAGCCGCAATGGAAGTGGCGCCCTCGGGAACGAGGACGCCACTTCGTTGTTTTCCGGCGCTGCTGTGTTTTCCGATGCTGTCGCGAGACCTCGATCGAACATCTCTGCGATCCAACGCCGAGCGCGAGCACAGCCAAGCCGGGCTGAAGCGGGCTGAACACAACCGAGCCCGAGAACTCCCGGATGGCTCATCCCGGACTGCGCGCACCCCGCCCGCACCGGATGCTGCGTGTGTGTCCACCTACCTGTTCCGCATCGCGCGCTGGTCCTTCTTCCACCGCCGACGGGTGCTGGCGATCTGGCTGATCCTGGTCGTGGGCATGATCGTCGTGGCCGGGGCCAGCGGCGGCAAGACCAACGACGAGTTCACGATCCCGGGCACCGAGTCGCAGCGCGTCACGGACCTGCTGAAGGTGAAGCTGCCGGCGCTGAGCGGCGCGCAGACCACGGTCGTGTTCGCCGTCCCGGGCGGCACGCACGTCACCGACGCCGGGCCCAAGGCCGGGATCGAGCAGGCCGTGGCGAACCTGGGGAAGGTCCCGGGGGTCGTGCAGTCCGCGGACCCGTTCCAGGGCGGCCCGATCTCGCAGAACGGCGAGGTGGCGCTGGGGAACCTGCAGTGGAGCGCGCAGCCGCCGGACATCAAGGACTCCACGCTGGACCTGGTGAAGAAGGCTGTGGCCCCGGCGCAGGCGGCGGGGGTGCAGGTCGAGTACAACGGCAGCGTCTATCCGGGGTGGCGGGTCGTGCCCTCGGAGCTGCCCGAGCTCGTCGGCCTGATCATCGCCTTCATCATCCTGGTGATCACGTTCGGCTCGCTGGTGGCGGCCGGGCTGCCGATCATGACGGCCGTGATCGGCGTGCTGACCACGGTCATGACGGTCACCGCGCTGGCCGCGGTGATGACCATCGCCTCGACCTCGACGACCGTCGCGATCATGCTGGGGCTGTCCTGCGGCATCGACTACGGGCTGTTCATCATCGCCCGGCACCGGGACGGCCTGCTGCGCGGGATGCCGCCGGACCAGGCGGTCGGGCTGGCCGCCGGCACGGCGGGCGGTTCGGTGGTGTTCGCCGCCGGCACGGTCATCATCGCGCTGTGCGGCCTGGCGGTCGTCGGCATCCCCTTCCTGACCATCATGGGTGTGGCCGCCGCCGGCGCGGTGCTGCTGGCCATGGTGATCTCGCTGACGCTGGTCCCGGCGATGCTCGGGTTCGCCGGCGACAAGCTGAAGAACTTCTCGCGCTTCCCGTTCGGCAAGGCGCACTCCGAGCGGATCGCCCAGCAGTCCGTGCAGGACCCGGAGAAGGCACACGGCTGGCGCTGGGCGCGGTTCGTCGTCCACCACCGCATCCCGGTGCTGCTGTGCGGCGTGGCACTGCTGTTGCTGCTGGCGGCGCCGGCCACGCGGGTGCAACTCGGCCTGCCGGGCGCGTCGTCGAACCCCAAGGGCGACACCTCGCGCAAGGCCTACGACATCACCACCGCGAACTTCGGGCCCGGATTCAACGGCCCGCTGCTGGTCGTGGCGGACGGGGTGCAGTCGCAGCAGCAGGTGGACCAGATCGCGTCCGGGCTGGCCAAGCAGCCGGGGGTCGCGGCGTCCACGCCGCTGGCGCTGAACGGGTCCACCGCGGTGGTGCGCGTCGTGCCGACCACCGGGCCGAGCGACCCGGCGACCGCCGACCTGGTGCACCACCTGCGGGACAACCGCTCGGCGATCGCGGCCGGCAGCGGGGCGAACATCCTGATCGGCGGCGTCACAGCCTCGAACATCGACGTGTCCACGAAGCTGTCCTCAGCGCTGCCGGTGTTCCTGATCGTCGTGGTGGGGCTGGCGTTCATCCTGCTGACGTTCGCCTTCCGCACCATCTGGGTGCCGATCAAGTCGATCATCGGCTTCCTGCTGTCGGTCGGCGCGGCGTTCGGCGCGCAGGTCGCGCTGTTCCAGTGGGGCTGGGGCGAGAAGATCTTCAACATCACGAAGTCGGAGACCATCAGCTTCCTGCCGATCATCATGATCGCGATCATCTTCGGGCTGTCCAGCGACTACGAGGTCTTCGTCGTCAGCCGCATCAAGGAGGACTTCACGAAGAACGGGAACGCGGTCGAGGCGGTCCGGCGCGGCGCCGGGACGGCGTCGCGGGTGGTGACGGCGGCGGCGCTGATCATGTTCTCGATCTTCGTGGCGTTCATCGTGTCGCCGACCCCGACCATCAAGGCGATCGGCTTCAGCTTCGCGGCCGGCGTGTTCCTGGACGCGTTCGTCGTGCGGCTGACGCTGGTGCCGGCGGTGATGGCGCTGGCGAAGTCGGGGTTCTGGTACCACCCGCAGTGGTTCGCGCGGTACGTGCCGGACCCGGACATCGAGGGCGAGCAGTTGCAGGAGCAGCTGGCCCATCACGACGGCGTCGCGGCGGGGATAGACGTGGGCGAGGCCGGGAGTTCGACGCCTTCGATCTGAGGGAACCACTGCGCGTGGTGGTGCGTTCACGTCTCAGTAGTCAGGGGGTAGTGATGGCAGAAAGACAAGGATGGTGGCGCCGTGTGTTCCGGCGGCGGGTGCTCACTCCCGCGGAGCTTGAGCGGCGGATGCGTGAGGACCAGCGGGACATGCGTGCGCAGGAAGCGGCGCGACGGTTCCGGGGCCGGGCCGGCAAAGGTCTGTGAGACGGGAGACGGGAGACGGGAGACGGGACGGCCGCGGCGATCGTTGGGGTGATCGCCGCGGCCGCTGGAATCCGGCTTGCGCTACTGCGCCACGGCGCTGAACGCCGCGTAGTAGCCGCCGCTCTGACCGCTGGCGGTCGGGTGGTAGGAGTCGCTCACGTCGGTGACGTCGACCGAGTGCAGCCACTCGTGGAAGAAGTCGCACAGTTCGTGGCCGTGGAACTGGCCGCGGACGTCGGCGAAGGTGTCGCCGGCGTTCTTGGCCGCGGTCGAGATCTGGGTGTCGATCAGGTCCGCGGCGCTGTTCAGGGCACTGCGGTCGGTGCCGGACAGGCCGGGGCAGTACCAGGAGTGGCTCAGGTCGTAGAGCTCGGGGTAGCCCAGGACCACGACGTGCGCGGAGGGCGCGGCCTGGCGGATCGCCGCGAAGGTGGTCGCCAGCCGGCCCGGCAGGATGGTCTTGGCCTGGTTGGTGGCGGTGTTGATGGCACTCAGGCAGGCGCTGTCGGAGTCCAGCACACAGGTCTTCATCACCGAGGAGAAGCCGACGTCGTTGCCGCCGATGGTGATGCTGACCAGCGTCGTGCTGCTGCTCAGGGCCGATATCTGGCTGTTGAGCACGTCCTGCGTGGTGGCGCCGGAGCAGGCCACGGAGACGTAGCTGGCCGGGTGCCGGCTGTTCGCCCACAGCTGCGAGTAGGCGTTGGTGCTCCGGTCGCAGCTGCCGCTGGCCGAGATGTAGCTGCCGGCACCGACGCCCGACGCGTAGGAGTCGCCCAGGGCCACGTAGTGGTCGGCGGCGGTCGCCGAGGCGTTGGTGGCCAGGAGCGTGACGAGCGCGGTGACCATCGCCGTCAGCGTGAGCAGGCCGCGGCGGAAACCGCGACCGGACGAGGATGCCCGCGGGGTGCGAGTCGTAAGCACTGAGTGCCTCCACAGGAGGGTGGGGATGTGGGATGGCGCACTGAACCTAATAGCACGGCATCAGAGCCCTGTGAAGGATAGTTTCGCGCGGGTCACAAGCAACGGAAATAACAGACGAAAGTTGGCGGTACTCCTTGTGACCCGCGGCCGTCCACGACGGCTGAAATGCCGGCGCTCAGTGCGAAGGCCCGAAAATTCCCTGCCCCGGGGCGAGGATCCCGAACGGGTCGAAGCGCTGCTTCGCCGCGCGGAACGTCCGCCACCGCGCGCCGTACTGCTTGCGCCAGTCGGCCGCGGTCATCGGGATCGCCCCGACCGGGTACTGCGTGCCGCCGGCAGCCTGCACCTGGAGATACAGGTCGCGGTTGGCCTGCACCAGCTCCGGGGCCGGGAGCGCGCCGCCGTCCGGGGCCGCCGTCCGCAGCACGGCGAACAGGAACGCCAGGTCGCTGTCCGGGACCGACAGCAGCGGCGTGGTCAGCTTCTCGGTCGGCACCGGGTAGAGCAGCACCAGGCCGCTCGCGCCGAGGTCGGCCGGGGTGGTGGCGGCCAGGGCGGCGGCGGCCAGGGCGTCGGTCGCGGCGTCGGGCAGGAAGCCGTTGAACCACGGGTGCGGGTCGTACCACTCCCCGCTCGCCTTCAGGGCCGCCACGGTCGGCGCCAGGTCGTCGACGAACGCCTGGTACGGCGAGTCCTGGATCTGCGCCGGGCCGACGTAACCGAGGTCGCCGATCAGGGCGTTGTCGTCCGGCGGGGTCGCGTCGTAGAACGCGGAGCCGTTCAGCAGGTACAGCCAGCCGCCGCTGCCGTCCGGCAGGATCGTGCCCTCCAGCCAGTCGAAGCGGCCGTCGCCGACCGCCACGCGCTGCGCCGCCGTGAGCGCCGCGACCGTCGGGTACACCAGTGTGTAGCTGCGCACCGACGTCGGTGCGGCCACCAGCTTGAGCACCGCGCGGGTGATGACGCCGACCTGGCCGAGGCCGGACAGCGCCGCGTGGAACAGGTCGGCGTCGCGGGTCCGGGAGCAGGTCCGGGTCTCGCCGGTGCCGGTCACGACCTGGAGCTCCAGGACGTTGTCGACCTGCGCTCCGTGCTGTTGCGAGGCGCCGCCGAGACCGCCAGCGGACAGGGTGCCGCCGATCGAGAGCTCGATGTAGTCCGTGAACACCGGCGGGGTGAGGCCGTGGGCGAGGCTCGCGGTCAGGACCGCGCTCCAGACCGCGCCGGCGCCGACGGTGGCGGTGTTCGCCCGCGAGTCGACGGCGATGCTGTCCAGGGGCCCGAGGTCGATGATCAGACCGCCGTCGACCTGCGCCTGGCCGTAGGCCTGGTGGCCCTGGCCGCGCGGGGCCACCGGGATGCCGAGCGGGCCGCAGAAGGCGATCATCGCCGCGACGTCGCGGACCGAGCCGGGCAGCAGCGCCGCCCGCGGCGTGCGGTGGACCAGGTGCCCGTAGTCGTCCTCGTAGGGCTTCAGGTCCGCCGGGTCGATCAGGAGGCGGCCGTCCAGGTGCGGCACGCGCCGGAAGTCCGCTCCGGCGCCTGCGGCGCCTGTGGCACGTCCAGCGCCTCCGGTGCCTCCAGTGCCTCCCGTGCCCTGCGGAGACTCGGCCGCCCAGGCCCGGGACGTGACGTCGAACCCGACGGCCAGCGCCCCGGCCCCCACGCTCGCGGCGCGGATGAACGAGCGACGGCTGTGCTGCGCGTCATCGCGCATCAGTCACACCCTTTCCCACGGAAATGAAGACCACTGATAATACGGAGGCCGGTGGTCGTGTGCGACCGGTCCGGAAGGGTCCGCGTGTCGCGAGTCGAGTGCTGTGAGTCGAGGGGTCACATGGTCATCGGGAAGCCGGGCTCGTCCACGGGTCCGGATCAGGCGTGGATCGAGCGGGAACAGGCGCAGGCGCGCGCCTTCGACGCCATCAGCGTGCGGTACGACGAGGCCTTCCCGCACAAGGAGGGTCAGCTGGCGGTCGTCTCGACGCTGCTGGAGCGGATCGCGCCCGGGGCGCGGGTGCTGGACGTCGGCTCGGGCACCGGGCTGCCGACCGCGCGACAGCTGGCTGACGCCGGGTGCCGCGTCACGGGGCTCGACATCTCCCCGCGGATGCTGGAGATCGCCCGGAAGAACGTGCCGGAGGCGGAGTTCGTCCTCGGGAATGTGATGGAACTCTCGTCAGAGCCCGGATATGAGGCGGTGACCGCGTTCTTCGTCCTGCTCAACCTGCCGCGTGAAAAGGTACGTACAGCTTTGGAACTGATAGGCGACGTCCTGGTCCCGGACGGCTTGTTCGCGCTGGGGATGGTCGAAGGGGACGTGGACGACGTCCCGATCGCCTTCTTGGAGAGCCGGTTCCGGGTGACCGGGTATCTGCGCGATGATTTGCGGGCGGTGTTGGCAGAGTCCGGATTCACCATCGAACAAGAGCAGTTTCTCTCCTACGCGCCGGAGACGTCTTCGGCCCGGCCGGAGATCCAGATGTTCTTCCTCTGCCGCAAACTGGACTGACGGTCCTAGACTCCGCACACCAGTTGTCGGGCGGAGCGAGAGCAACAGATAAGTGCACGAATCTGAGCACGGGCACAGCAGAGTGCTGACGTACGAGGGGGACCGACGGGGACGGGACGTGGGCCGCGACACCCACGAGCTGGGATGTGGGCCGGTGGATCTGCGTGATCACCTGTCATATTTGAACGAGGCGACCGAGCGGATCGGGGCCGGCACGGACATGGTCGCGATCGCGGGGCAGTTCGCCGCGGCGCTGGTCCCGCGGCTGGCCGACTTCGCGTCCGTGCATTTACTGGACGCCCTGTTCGTGGACGGCGCCCCGGCCCCGCCGGCGCCCGGGGCGACGGCGTCGAGCCTGGTGCGCCGGGTGGCGGTGGCGCACGACGAGCCGCCGGAGCGCTGGCTGTCCCTGGTGCCCGAGGGCGCGGTGCAGATCATGCACGACACCAGCCCCTGCCACGAGGCGATGGCCACCGGAGTCCCGGTGTGGCTGGACCGCGTCACGCCGGACCGGGCCGAGGCGATGGCCCTGTCCCACTCCCCCGGCGACCTGTATCCGCTGGTGGCCGACCGCGCCTATCTGGCCGTGCCGCTCGTGGTGCGCGGCCGGGTGCTCGGGTGCGTGGCGCTCACGCGGCGTCCGGAGCGCGCCGAGTTCGACCAGGTCGACGTGCTCACCGTCGGGCAGCTGGCGGCACAGGCGGCGCTCGGCGTGGACAACGCCCGGCTCTTCCGCGGCCAGGTCGCCACGGCGGCGGAGTTCCGGCGCGGGGTGCTGCCGACCACTCCGCCGACGCTGGCCGGCATCGAGGTCGCGCACCGGTATCTGCCGGTCAACCCGGCGGTCGAGGTCGGCGGCGACTGGTTCGACACCATCGCGCTGCCCGGCAGCCGGGTGGCGATAGTGATCGGCGACGTGATGGGGCACGGCGTGCGCTCGGCGGCGGTCATGGGGCATCTGCGGATCGCGGTGCAGACGCTGGCCGCGCTGGACCTGCCGCCCGGACAGCTGCTGCGCCAGCTCGACAGCCTGGCCCTGCAGCTCGGCGACGACCATCTGGCGACGTGCCTGTACGCGGTCTACGACCCGATCGCCTCCTGCTGCGTCATCGCCAACGCCGGACACCTGGCGCCGATGCTGGTCCGGGCCGACGGCACCGTGGAGCGGGTCGAGGTGCCCAGCGGCGCGCCGATCGGCGTCGGCGGCGTCGCGTTCGACACCGCCGAGATCCCGATCCGCGACGGCGACGTCCTGGTGCTCTACACCGACGGCCTGGTCGAGGCCCGGGGCGACGACATCGAGGACCGGATCGCCGCCCTCGCCGAGTGCCTGGAGCTGGCCGCCCGGCCGACGGCCGATCCCGAGGCGCTGTGCGACACCCTGCTGACGATGCTCGACCGGGACAAGCACGAGGACGACGTCGCGCTGCTGGCGGCGCGGTTGAAGGGGATCCCGGCGGAGAACATAGCCAACTGGCTGTTGTCGCCGCTGCCGCCGACCGTGCCGAAGGCCCGCCGGCTGGTGCGGCAGGCGATGGCCGAGTGGGACCTGCCGGACGGCGTCCGGGAGACCACCGAACTGCTCGCCACCGAGCTGGTGACGAACGCCGTCCGCTACGCGCACGGCCCGATCGAGCTGCGGCTGCTGCGGACGCGCACGCTGCTGTGCGAGGTACGGGATGACGACCACTTCCTGCCGATCCTGCTGGAGGCCGGAGACCTGGACGAGGGCGGGCGCGGGCTGTTCCTGGTCAGCCAGCTGGCGTTGCGGTGGGGCGTGAGTCGGACGGCGAACGGCAAAGTCGTGTGGTTCGAGATGCCGTTGGAAACGCTAGACCACGGTCTTCCCCGGGAGGGAACGATCGAGGACTGAGACCGAGAACAGGGTGCCGGCCGCGCCGATCGGACAGGCGACTACGGCGGCGATGACGGGGCCGCGGCGGCCTCCTGCGCGCGGCGCTCACCCGAACGGCGCCCAGCGCGTGCCGGCGCGTGCGAACCGGCGGATCGTGCCGACTGTGAGCCGCTACACGTACGAACTCGCCCGTGATCGGGAGCTCGACACGGACAGCACCGAAGACCAGTTCTGGCACGTCGTGCGCGTCGACGACGCCGACGACCCGCCGCATCTGCACACGTTGTGCAACCGCGCGCTGCTGGAGCCGGTGACGCGCTGGCGGGACTACTCGGTCGAGCGGATGGTCGACATCATCTGCCACCAGTGTCTGACCGGGTACGTCGCCGAGGCGGGGAGCCAGGCGGCGTGACGCCTGCGGGGTGTCCTCGCTGGGACCTAGAATCCGCGCGTGAACGATCCCTTTGAGACAGCAGCGATCCGGGCCCGGGTCCTGGAGGCGTGGGTGGCCTCGCCCGTGCGCTTCCGTGAGGACGCCAACCTGGAGGAGGACCTGGTCCTCGGCGGGTACCGGGACCGCGTGGTCGTGGAGTTGGCGCAGAACGCGGCCGACGCCGCCCTGCGGGCCGGCGTGCCCGGCCGGCTGCGGTTGACGCTGGCCGGGCAGACGCTGACCGCGGCCAATGTCGGGGCGCCGCTGGACGCGGACGGGGTGACCGGGCTTTCCACGCTGCGGGCCTCGGGCAAGGTCGGGGATGCGGGTTCTGCGGCTGCGGGTTCCGCGGCTGACGGTTCGGCGGCCGAGGGCTCGGCGGCAGCAGCGGCTGCTGACGCGACCGCGGCGGCCTCGCCGGTCGGGCGCTTCGGCGTCGGCTTCGCCGCGGTGCTCGCGGTCTGCGACGCGCCCTCGATGCTGTCCCGCGACGGCAGCGTCCGGTTCTCCGCGGCCGACGCGCGCCGGGAAGTGGAGCGTGCCGCCGAGAACAGCGCGGGGCTCCAGGCCGAACTGGCGCGGCGTGGCGGCCGGACTCCGGTGCTGCGGCTGCCGTTCCCGATCGACGAGCAGCCGCCGCAGGGCTTCGACACCGCCGTCGTGCTCCCCCTGCGCGACGACGCGGCCCGCAAGCTCGTCGCCGGCCTGCTGGCGGGGCTGGACGACGCGCTGCTGCTGGCGTTGTCGGCGCTGACGGAGATCGTCGTGGACATCGACGGAGATGTGCGTCGGCTGACCGCGACCCGCGACGCGGACGGCGTGTGCACCATCACCGACGGCTCGAAGGAGTCGCGGTGGCGGACCGTCACGGCGAGCGGGCGGATAACGCCGGAGCTGTTGGCGGACCGGCCGACCGAGGAGCGTGCGCGGCCGAGCTGGGCGTTGACGTGGGCGGTGCCGTGCGACGCCGCCGAGGAGCCGCGCCGGCCGGCGACGCTGCCGGTGTTCCACGGCCCGACGCCGACGGACGAGCCGTTGGGGCTGCCGGCGCTGCTGATCGCGACGCTGCCGTTGGATCCGACGCGGCGGCGGCTGGCGCCGGGGGCGTTGACCGAGTTCTTGTTGGACCGGGCCGCGGACGCCTATGCGGCACTGGTGCGCGACTGGCCGGCGAAGACGCCGGGGCTGCTGCGGCTCGTTCCGGGGCCGATCGCGGACGGCCCGGTCGACGCCGAGCTGCGGCGGCGGATCGTCACGTTGCTGGGGCAGACGGCGATCCTGCCGACGGCTGCTGTTCCGGAAGCGGATCCGGAAACCGGCACCCCGGTGGCCGCGGACGCGGGTCCCGAGCTTCTGGTCCCGCGCAACGCCGTGTTCCTCAGCCCGAACTCCGAAGCTCTCGTCGCAGCGCTCGAAGACGTGATCCCGGGGCTGCTGCCGGCCGGGTTCGAGCGGGACCAGGCGGCGCTGTCGACGCTCGGCGTGCGCGGCATCGGCCTCGGGGACGTGGTCGAGGCCGTCGCCGGGCTCGACCGGCGGCCGGAGTGGTGGGCCGCGCTGTACACGGCGCTGGACGGGGTCTCCGGCGACGATCCGCTGGCCTTCGACGCGTTGTCGGCGCTGCCGGTCCCGCTGGCCGACGGCCGCACGGTGCGCGGGCCGCGGGGCACGCTGCGCCCGGCCACCGGCCTCGACGACGCCACGCTCGCCGCGCTCACTCCGCTCGGGCTGCGGGTCATCCACCCGCACGCGCTCGGCGACGGTGCGCGGCTGCTGGAGCGGCTGGGCGCGCAGCCTGCCGAGCCCCGGGTGATGCTGGCCGAGCCGGCGGTGCAGGAGGCGGTGGAGGCCGCCTACGACCCGGTGCCGCTCGGCGACGACGCGTCGTCCGATCCGGTGGCCGTGGCCGAGGCGGTGCTGGCGCTGGTGCGGGCCGCCGGTCCGCGTCCCGGCGAGCGGTTCGGCCTGGGCCGTCTGCTGCTGCCCGAGACCGACGGCAGCCTGACCCCGGCCGGGGAGCTGCTGGTGCCGGACTCGGCGCTGGCGGGGATCGTCGATCCCGAGCTGTACGGGTTCGTGGACGCCGAGTGGGTCTCGCGCTGGGGCTCGACCGTCCTGCACGCGGCCGGGGTTCCCGACGGGTTCCCGGTGCTGCGGGACACCGATGTGCTGCTCGACCCCGACACGCTCGACGACGAGCTGGCCGAGTTGGAAGGGTTCGAAGACTGGGCCGAGCACGTGGAGTCGGTGTGTCCGCCGGACTCCGCGCCGGTGGTGCTCGCCGAGCTGGCGGCCGTCACCGGGCTGGAGACGGTGCGGCCGGAGGCGTGGCCGCAGGCGCTGGAGCTGCTGGCGCGTACGTCGGCGCTGCGGCAGGCGGTGATCCGGCCGGCGCGGCTGTCCCTGGCGGACGGCGGCAAGCTGACGGTGCCCTCGGCGACCGCGTGGTGGCTGGGCCGCACCCCGGTGCTGGCGGACAGGTGCCCGGCCGATCTGGTCACCGGCGACGACACCGCCCTGGCAGGGCTCTACGACCCTCTGGACCCCGCCGACGCCGGCGCGCTCGCCAACGACCCGGAGTTCCTGACGGCGCTGGGCGTCAAGACCACGGCGCTGGAGCTGCTGGCCGCCGCCGGCGGTCCGGACGAGCTGCTGGACCGCCTCGCCGACCCGGACCGGGCGGTGACCCGGAGCCAGCTCACCGACCTGTACTGCACGCTGGCCGAGGTGCCCGCCGACCGGGTGTCCCCGCCGGACCACCTGCGCGCCACGCTGGACGGCGAGCTGGTGGTGGCCGACGCGGACGACGTGGTGGTCGTGGACGCCCCGGACCTGCTGCCGCTGCTGGCCGGGCGGCCCTACCTGCCGATCCCGCTCCGCCACGCCACGGCCCTGGCCGACCTCCTGGACCTGGACCTGGCCTCGGAGGTGATAGACGCCGGGGTCGACGAGCCCGGCGAGATCCGCGACGTCCCCGACGCGGTCAGGGCCCTGCTTCCCGACGCGCCGAGCACCTACGTCGAGCACGACGACCTGATCCTCGCCGACGGCACGGAGGTCGACTGGCGCGTCGCCGACGGGGTGGTGCACACCTCCACGTTCGACGGCCTGGCGCGCGGACTGGCCTGGGCCGCCGGGCGGTGGGACCAGCGGCACCTGGTGTCGGCGATGCTCGCCGAGCCGGAGCGGACGGCGGATCTGCTGGTGGAGGTGGACTTCGAGTAGGGGATGGCCGCAGCTCACGCCCGCGTGAAAGCGACCGTCACGTTGGCCCGCCGAACCCGAAAGAGTTCACCAACGCCGCGTCCCAACGTCCCTCGCGCGCCGTGCAGGCACAACAAAAAGCCGGCCGTCCGCGCATCCGCGCGAACGGCCGGCTTCGTCGTACTCAGCTAACGCTCGACCCTGTTCACTGCCCGGCGGTCGAGAGCCCGGCCGCGGAACCGGAGAGCCAGGTCTGCCAGCTCTCGTTCCAGTCGGTGTACCCGTTGCCGTTGTGGACCTGGTCCGGCTCCCCGTTGATGGTGACCGGGTCGCCGATGTTGATGAAGTTGTAGAACCACGTCGCGTCCGACGACTTCAGGTGGATGCAGCCGTGCGAGGTGTTGTCGGTGCCGATGTGGCTGTCCCACTCCGCCTGGTGGATGTACGTCCCCGAGTCGGTCAGGTGCACGTCGTTGTAGACCTTGAGGTCGTAGTAGTTGCCGACCCCCGGCGTGCAGCTGAAACCGGGCACCGAGCAGGACTTCATCTCGATCAGCGGTTCCTTGTCGAGCACCACCATGGTGCCGCCCCAGGTGCTGTACCCGGCCATCCCCGTGTCGGTGGGGATCTCCTTGATGTCCTTGCCGTCCTGGTAGACGTGCATGGTGTAGTTCTTCGTGTCCACCACGGCGCGCTGGTCGCGGCCGATGGTGAAGGTGAAGCCCTTCGTGAAGGCGCCGTAGGTGATGTCGCCG
Organism: Catenulispora rubra; assembly: GCF_015356825.1. GTDB lineage: Bacteria > Actinomycetota > Actinomycetes > Streptomycetales > Catenulisporaceae > Catenulispora > Catenulispora rubra. The sequence goes on from NZ_JAACYW010000071.1 coordinate 38,853, forward strand.
GCCTTCACGCCGTTGAGGTTCATCTGCACCGAGACCTTGGTGCCCGACGCCCAGTAGTTCTGCGGGCGCCAGTCGGCCTGGGTGGAGGTGATCCAGCTCCACGCGCCGTCGACGTGCGGCGTGGTGGTGACCGTCATCGCCTTCTCGACGTTGGCGCGGTCCTTGGAGTTCGGCGGGTTGGTGAAGTTCACCGATATCGGCTGGCCGACGCCGACCGTCTCCCCGTTGTCCGGGAAGTAGCTTTGGAGCCCGAGCTTCTTCTGCGGCGACAGGGTCGTGAACTTCGCCGAGATCGTCTTCTCGGCACCGCTGGAGTCCAGCGCCTTGCCGGTCACGGTGTAGCTGCTGGATATGTTCAGCGTCCCGGTGGACGTCCAGGACGAGCCGTCGGCGGCCAGCGTGCCGGCCACCTTGTCGCCCTTGGTGTCCTGGGCCGCCACCGACTCGATCTTCCCACCGGCGGCGCTGATCTGGATGCCCGCGGCAGGGTCGGCGTTCGAGGTGCCGTCGGCCGGCTTGGCGCTGAGCACGAGGGGTGTCGCGGGCGACGAGGACGTCGTCGTCCCCCCTGGCGTGCTGGAGCCGCCGGCCGCGCCGGCCGGCGCGGAACTCCCGTTGGCGACCGGGTTGATCGCCGAGGGCTTGGAGCCCGACGAACTGCCGCAGCCGGCCGCCAGCAGCGTGGCCGCGGCGGCGACCGCGGTCAGCTGGGCGGCGCGGCGCCACGCGGGCCGGACGGTGACGCGGCGGGCGCCGGCGGCGACCCCCGCAGAACCACCCCGGCCGTGCTCACGTGCCACGAGTCCTCCTTGGAATGGACAGGTTTCTGACCACGTATAAAGCGGTTGACTTCTTCCGGGTACGGAACGCACCCAGACCGGTGCTTTCCGTGCGAAACCGCACGCCAAGCCCCCCAGGATTCCATACATCCACCTAGACGTAACAGGGTGCGCTGAGGTTGCTGCGGAAATCGGCCGATCATGGCTTCGTGACAGTTCCGGTACAAAGGACCGAGGTTGGGAACTCTCAAAACAGGTTGAGTATCCCTTAACCGTCCCGTCTCAGGCATCTGACGCCGGCTGCGCGACGGCCGGCTTCCGGCGCAGCCCCGGGCCTCGCGGTAAGGCCCACCCCGGAACAAGTTCAAGATTCTTCGTCCCCTGGTGTGGACAGCGTTCGGTGAGAGCGCTTTCATGAAGCTTGCGCGCGCAATGGTATAGACCTCGCGGATCCCCGGAACCGGCTGTGCCCGACACGGCCGGCCGGAACCGGTCCGCGAGTCCTCGTGGTGCGTCAACCCAGGAGATCCCCACATGTCCGCAACCCCACAGCAATCACCACCCCGCACCGCCCGCAAACGCTTCCGGCGCGTGGCCGCCGTGGCCGCGCCGCTCGCCGTGGCGCTTCTTGCCTGGGCCGCCGCGCCCGACGGCGTGGCCCAGGCCTCGGCGCCCCCACCGCCGTCGGGCTGGAACCAGGTCTTCCTCGACGACTTCAACGGCGGGGCCGGCAGCGGCATCGACGGTCAGTGGATGTACGACACCGGTCCGGGCTCGAACTTCGGCACCGGCGAGATCGAGACGATGACGAACTCGACCAGCAACGTGCACCTGGACGGCGGCGGCAACCTCGACATCACCGCGCTGGGCGGCGGGAGCAACTGGACCTCGGGCCGGGTGCAGACCACCTCGGCCAACGTCGGGGCGCCGGCCGGCGGCAAGCTGATGGTGACCGCCTCGATCCAGCAGCCGACCGGGGGCCTGGGGTACTGGCCCGCGTTCTGGATGCTCGGGCCGGGCCAGTGGCCGGAGAACGGCGAGATCGACATCATGGAGGACGTCAACGCCCTGTCGGAGGTCGCGGGCACCATCCACTGCGGCACCTACCCCGGCGGCGTCTGCAACGAGGGCAACGGCATCGGCAGCGGGCTGCGGGCCTGCGGCGGCTGCCAGAGCGGCTTCCACACCTACTCCATGGTGCTGGACCGCACGAACACCTCGAACGAGTCGATCACCTTCTACCTCGACGGCAACCAGTACTTCTCGGTGAGCGAGGGACAGGTCGGCGCCTCGACCTGGCAGCAGGCCTACGACCACAACCTGTCGATCATCCTCGACCTGGCGATGGGCGGCGGCTTCCCGAACGGGGTCTGCGGCTGCACGACGCCGACCGGCTCGACCGCCTCCGGCGGCACGATGCAGGTCGACTACGTCGCGGCGTACACGACCAACGGCGGCAGCGGCGGCCCGCCGCCGCCCCCGCCGGGCAGCGGCCCGATCTACTCCGGCGTCGGCTCCAACATCTGCCTGGACGACCAGAGCGCGAGCACCGCGAACTACAACCCGGTGCAGATCTACACCTGCAACGGCAGCGCTGCGCAGCAGTGGTCCGTGGTCCAGGCCGGGAGCACGCTGCATGTCCTGGGCAAGTGCCTGGACGTCTATGCGGGCGGGACGACGAACGGGACAAAGGTCGATCTCTACGACTGCAACGGCACCGGATCGCAGGTGTTCGAGCCACAGTCGAACGGGGCGCTCTACAACCCGCAGTCCAACAAGTGTCTGGACGTCCCCGGTGCGACCACGCAATCGGGTACGCAGGTCCAGATCTATGACTGCAACGGCACCAACGCTCAGAAGTGGACTCTTCCGTAGCGATCGGTAGGACTCGCGCGGCCCCGGCACGGATTCCGTGCCGGGGCCGTGTGGTTATCGGGGCAGTGTGGTTATCGGGGCCGAGTGGCTGTCGCGGCAGAGCCTCGCCTCACCGCTTCGGCTGGGCTCCGCGCGCGCCGGAGTCCGCGCCGGACGCGGGCTCCGGCGGCGTCGGGTGGGCGGCGCGGCTGAGGATGGCCGCCGGCTCGTAGGCGAACAGGCCCCACATCGCCGCGACCGTCGGGTGCGCCGGATCGGCTTGGTAGGACAGCCAGCAGGCCCAGCGGCCGCGGTGGGTGAACCAGCACTGGATGTGGCCGGGGAGCCAGCGGCCGTCTACGCGGACCCAGATCGTGCTCTCCCGCGGCTCGACGCGGCGGGCGTCGCGGGGCGGGCGCGGTAGCCGGCGGGCGTCCCGCCAGGGACCCACAGGGACGCCGCTCAACTCGGGTAGACGCGCAGCCGACCGGCGCCGTCGGCCTCCACCCGCAACCGCACGCGCCCCAGCGCGAGCTGGATGCGGGCGGCGGTCTCCGGGCCGGACAGGCCCTCGATGACGACGACGGAGCGGCGGCCGTCGATGTGCACGGCGGCGGGGAAGCCTCCGAGGCGGTCGACCTCGGAGGCCACGGCGCGGGCCAAGGGGATGAGCGGTTCCACGACCGGGATCCTACTCGAACAAACTTTCGCATCAAGAGGCGGGCGGGCGCGGCTCCAGGACGAAGACGGGGATCACGCGGTCGGTTTTCTCCTGGTATTCGGCGTACGCCGGATACGCGGCGACGGCGCGCTCCCACCACTCGGCCTTCTCGTCACCGGTGATTTCGCGGGCCGTCATCTCCAGGCGTGCGGCGCCGTCCTGGAGCTCCACGTGCGGGTCGGAGGTGACGTTGAAGTACCACACCGGGTGCTGCGGGAAGCCGCCCTTCGACGCCACGGCCGCGTAGCGCCCTTCGTGTTCCACGCGCATGAGTGGGATCTTGCGGATCTTGCCGGTTTTGGCGCCGCGGGTGGTGAGGACGACGATGGGCAGGCCCGTGTCCCAGAGCGTCCCTCCCTGCGTACCGTCCGAGCTCTCATACAGCTCGACCTGTTCGCGCACCCACTGGGCCGGACTCGGCTCGTACTCACCCTCAAGAGGCATCGCGGTCATCCCGTCGTCGATTGCGGATTGTGCTCGCGGTCCTCCGAGTCCTTACCCTTAGAAGTCGCGTAGTTCGTCGAACCAGACCAGAGCATCGGCGTCGGGCACCGGCGGGACGGCCAGTCGGGCGAGCTGGAGCACGGCGGTCGCGGCGTCCTCGCGCTCCGGCGTCTCCAGGTCGCCGATCTCGTTGAGGGCGCGGGTGAAACCCTCGATGGCGGCCCTCGCGGCTGAAGGCCGGTCGGTGGCGGCGGCTGCTGCGGCTGCGGTTGCGCCGAGTTGGCGGGCGGCGGTCTTGAACGCGGTCACGGCAGGCTTGGACTGCTTGCGCGACCACGCCGCGAACGGCAGGCCGGACTCGGTCACGAACCACGAGGCGGTGCACAGTTGGCTGACGCTCCAGACCTGCGAGGCCGACATGGCGCCGTCGTCGGTGGTTTCCCACTGGGTTGTCAGACCGCGCTTCTTCAGATCGGAACGAAGCTGTTTGCCGGCCGTCGCGTCGATGTTCCAGGCGAGGAACGAGGTCAGCTCCGGCCAGGTGGTCAGCGGCGGGAGTCCGGTCAAGTCCGGAGTCATGCGGAAGTACAGCTCGGTGAGCGCCAGATCTGCGAGCGCTTCCGGGTACGCGATCGCGCCCCACAGGGTCAGTTTCCGTAGGCGGGGGAACTGTGTCAGGGAGCGAAGATCGAGCGGGACGTCCAGGGGTGCGGTGGCGATCTCCAGCGATTCGACGTCGCCGAGCCCGGGGATCGGCGGCAGGGCGCGGGATCCCGCCGAGCCGTCGGCGGGGGCGGGCAACGGGAAAACGGACACGGGAGGCTCCTGCCGGTTCTACTGCGGTAGATG
>NZ_JAACYW010000710.1 GCF_015356825.1 Catenulispora rubra
GCCTACATCAACTGGCCGGTCATCGCCGCCCTGTATCCGAACCTGTTCTTCAGCGACCAGGGCATGTCGATAGCGAACCAGCCGTGGTCAGGGAACTACCACATCGGCAAGACCACCTGGGTCACCGCACAGACCGCACAGTTCACCGCTCCCGGCTGGCACTACCTCGACTCTGCCAGCGGTTATCTGGGCGGCAGCAACAGCAACGGCAGCTACGTATCGCTGAAGTCGACCGACAACTCCGACTACAGCACGATCGTCGAGACCATGGACGCCACCGCCGCGCAGACCCTCAACGTCAAGGTCGCCGGCGGCTTGTCGAACGGCACCGTCCACGTCTGGGCGACCAAGGTACTGAACTCCACCAGCCCGTCTGACGATCTCGCCCACGTCCAGGACGTCACACCGTCCGGTGGCAGCTATTCAGTGACCCTGCAACCGGGCTATGTCTATACCCTGACGACTACCACCGGGCAGGGCAAGGGCACTGCGACACCTCCGCCGGCCACCACGATGGCGCTGCCGTACTCGGACAACTTCGACACCGCCGCGACCAGTACGTCTCCGAAGT
>NZ_JAACYW010000711.1 GCF_015356825.1 Catenulispora rubra
GCCAACCTGCCCGGTTTGGCGGTGTCAAGCCGGACGGAGCTGGACCACAGCAGCAGGGGTGCGGCTTGATTCCGCCAAACCGGGCTGGTTCCGTTTACGGCGATGACGCGGCGAGGGACCCAGAACCCGGCGACCACAAGCAGCACCGCCACCTAACAACGCGACGCAGGCAACAGCGGACAGAAAGCCGAACAGTCGCGGGCCGGCGGCATCAAGCAGGTCGCGCGGGTCGCCCCTCGTCGAGGAGGCCGAGGAGGCCCGCCAGAGGCCTCAACGCACCCACCAAACGCGGCAGACAGCCGCCCACATGACGCATGCGCAGTGACTCGGACCGGCGCGCGGTCTTGCACGCGAACACCGCCACCCGCCAACGCACCATGCACAGACCTGGACCCGTGCGCGATCGTGTCCGCGAAAACCGGCGGCCGCCAGCGCAACTCGCCGCGCTCAACCGAACTGCGTCCCCCTGCGAGGTCATCAAACCCTGCGCGAAGCCGTAAAAAATCGCCTGTAAATCCACAGCCCAGCCGCACATACAAACCAACCTCACCCCCACCCAAGCTTCACCCC
>NZ_JAACYW010000712.1 GCF_015356825.1 Catenulispora rubra
CACAGCCCGCTTCCCCACACCAGCCGACCTCATCGCCTTCCTCGCAGAAGACAACAACCAGCCCACCGAGATCAAACCAGCGTGTTAATAATCTGCGAGCCCTTACGGCTTCGCGCATGGTTGGATGGCCTCGCGGGGGGACGCAGTTCGGTTGTGCCCCGAGTGTCGCGCTGGCGGCCGCCGGTCTGGATGGACAAGACCCGCGCCGGTCCGAGTCACTGCGCACACGTGGTGCGGGCGGCTGCCGGCCGCGCGTGGTGGGCACCAAAAATCAAAAGCGGGCGCCTCCGGCGGGGTCCTCTGCTGGGTCCTCTGCTCGGAGGGATGACCAACCCCGCGCGCCGCCGCCGGTCTGAGTGTTGGTGGCCTGTGTCCCGGCCTGTGGTGTGGACAGGGTCCACTCGGTGCGCACACGCGGCGGTGAGGCATCGGACAGGAGGTGCGGGAACCCCTTCCCACAGGTGGGGTTGTCCCGGGTTCCCCGTCGCGTCGGCGGGCGCCGCCAAGCTGACCGGTCCGGCTGTCTCTTATACGCATCTGACGCTGCCGAGTATCGCATAAGTGTAGG
>NZ_JAACYW010000713.1 GCF_015356825.1 Catenulispora rubra
GTTCTTGGCCGCCGGGGTGGCGGGGGTTTGGTTCGGGTTCTGCGCCTGACCCTGCGCCTGCGTGGAGTCCTGGGCCACGCCCGGCGCCTGGGTCGTGTTGGTCGTGGTCGTCGTTGCCGGGTTCGGCGCGGGGGACTGCTGGGACTGGTTCGCGGTCGGGGTGCCCGCGGCGGCTGCGGAGGGCTTCGCGGTGGAGCTGCCGCAGGCGCTCAGGCCCAGGAGGGCGGAGGCCGTGAGGGCGGCGGCGAGGAGGGTCTTGGCGGTCGGCGTGATGTGGTTCGTCATGACTCCGGAGCTTGTCCGTCCCGGGGTGGGGCGCGTCGGGGGTGGAAGGGCTCCGGGTCGCGTGCGGGACGGTTTCCCGTAGCATGAGCTGCGGATTAGCGTCTGGGATGGGACGCCGATCCGGGACGGGAGGTAGCCGCGTGGGGTCGGGGTCCGAGGGTTTCGCCGCTCTGCTGAGCGATTTGAAGGAGCGGTCGGGCCTGAGTTACGGGGTCCTGGCGAAGCGGCTGCATGTGGGGACCTCGACGCTGCATCGGTATGTGCAGGGGGAGACTGTGCCCC
>NZ_JAACYW010000714.1 GCF_015356825.1 Catenulispora rubra
CCTCTCCCTCTGCCCGCGTCGACACCCTCCGCACGGAGTTCGACTTCGAACTCCCGCGCGGCTACGTCGACGACGCCGGCACGGTCCACCGCCGCGGCACCATGCGCCTGTCCACGGCCCGCGACGAACTCGTGCCGCTGCGGGACGTGCGCGTCCGCGAGAACCCGGCGTACCTGTCGGTGGTCCTGCTCGGCCGCGTGATCACCCGCCTGGGCACCCTGCCGATGGTCCACGACGGCATCGTCGAGAACATGTTCGCCTCCGACCTGGCCTTCCTGCAGGACTTCTACGAGCAGATCAACGCCGAGGGCCACACCCTGGCCTCGGTGACGTGCCCGAACTGCGCGGAGGACTTCGAGATCGACCTCGGCGGGAGCCGCCTGGGGGAATCGTGACGTACGCGGCCGACCAGCTCCGCGACGAGGTCGCGTACGTCGCCTACCACTTCCACTGGGGCCTGGACCAGATCCTCGACCTGGAGCACGGCGACCGGCGCGACTTCGTGACCGGCATCGCCGGCCTCAACGCGCGCGCTTCGGAGGGGTGAGGGGATGGGGATCTTC
>NZ_JAACYW010000715.1 GCF_015356825.1 Catenulispora rubra
CAACTGGCCGGTCATCGCCGCCCTGTATCCGAACCTGTTCTTCAGCGACCAGGGCATGTCGATAGCGAACCAGCCGTGGTCAGGGAACTACCACATCGGCAAGACCACCTGGGTCACCGCACAGACCACGCAGTTCACCGCTCCCGGCTGGCACTACCTCGACTCTGCCAGCGGGTACCTCGGTGGCAACCGCTCCAACGGCAGCTACGCGACGCTGAAGTCCACCAACAACTCCGACTACAGCACCGTCATCGAGACGATGGACGCGACGGCCCCGCAGACCGCGTCGTTCACCGTCACCGGAGGACTGTCCACCGGCAAGGTTCACGTGTGGGCGACGAACGTGAACTCGGCCAACCCGGCCGACTACTTCGTCCACACCCAGGACATCACGCCCTCCGGCGGCGCATACTCGCTGACGCTCCAGCCCGGGTATGTCTATACCCTGACGACTACCACCGGGCAGGGCAAGGGCACTGCGACACCTCCGCCGGCCACCACGATGGCGCTGCCGTACTCGGACAACTTCGACACCGCCGCGACCAGTACGTCTCCGAAGT
>NZ_JAACYW010000716.1 GCF_015356825.1 Catenulispora rubra
GGCCGGACAGCCGGTATCAAGCCGCATCACTGCTGCTGACCTGGCGAAACGCCCGGCCTGACACCGGCTGTCCGGCCTGCTTGGCTGCGCCCGCCGACGCGACGGGGAACCCGGGACAACCCCGCCTGTGGGATGGGTCCCCGCACCTCCCGCTCGACGACTCACCGCCGCCTGTACGCCCTAGTGGACCACGTCCACACCACAGGCCGGGACAGTAGGCGACCACAAGCAGCGTCCGGCGGCCCACTACGCGACCCCCCCACCCTCCGAGCAGAGGCCGCTCGCCGCGCAGGCGCCTGCTCTTGACCTTAGGCACCCACCACACGCGGCCGCCACTCGCCCACACGACGTGTGCGCAGTGACTCGGACCGCCGCGCGGTCGTGTCCACGACAACCGGCCAGCCGCCAGCGCGAAACGACTCGCACCACCGAACTGCGTCCCCCTGCGAGGTCATCAAACCATGCGCGAAGCCGTAAAAAGCTTCTAAAACCCACAAACCAACCGCACCCACCACACCCACCCGCCACCAGCACCCACACATAGAGCAGTAGCGCCC
>NZ_JAACYW010000717.1 GCF_015356825.1 Catenulispora rubra
CTCATCGCCCACGCGCGTGCCGCGCTGGCCGATGGCGGCTTGGACGTGCTGAATGGGCAGGCTGAGACCCGGGTCGCCCGTGCGGTGTTCGATGCGCTGTTCGGCATGGGTGGGTTGCAGCGGTGGCTGGATGACCCCGAGGTGGAGAACATCACGGCCAACGGCCACGACTGTGTCTTCATCCACTACGCCGATGGCAGGAAAGTACAGGTCGGGCCGATCGCCGCCTCTGAGGAGGACTTCGTCGATCTGCTGCGCACGATCGCCGCGCGGGCCGGCACCGAGGAGCGGATGTTCGACCGTGCCCACCCACAGCTGAACATCCAGCTCCCGGACGGTTCGCGGCTGTTCGCGGTGATGGCCGTGTCTGACCGAGTGTCGATGACGGTACGGCGGCACCGGCACATGGCGGTGTCGCTGCAGGAGCTGTCCGCGATGGGTGTGTTCGACCTCGACATCGCCGCCCAGCTTGCCGCGGCGGTGCGGGCGAAGTTGAACATCCTGGTCTGCGGCGGCATGGGACACGGCAAGACGACGCTGGTGCGGGCGCTTG
>NZ_JAACYW010000718.1 GCF_015356825.1 Catenulispora rubra
CAGCAACTACGGGAACTGATCCGCCAGAACTTCAACCACCCCTCGATCATGTTCTGGAGCATCGGCAACGAGCAGGGCTCCAACGACACCGCGACCAACACCCTGCTCGACACCCTCGCCCACCTCGTCGCCACCGAAGACCCCGGCCGGATCTCCACCTACGCCCAGCTCAGCGGCAACTCCGACGCCCGGGTCACCCACACCCAGACCGCCGGGTTCAACGTCTACTTCGGCTGGTACGGCTACCTCCCCACGGACTTCGGGCCCTGGGCCGACGGCCTGCACGCCAGCGAGCCGACGCGGACCATCGCAGTGAGCGAGTACGGGGCCGGCGCCAGCATCTACCAACACCAGGACAACCCAACCGCGCCGTCGTCGGGCGGCACCTTTCACCCCGAGGAGTACCAGGCCCTGCTGCACGAGTCGACCTGGAAGCAGATCCAGGCCCGGCCCTACCTGTGGGGCACCTTCGTGTGGAACATGTTCGACTTCGCCTCCGACGGCCGCCACGAAGGCGACACCCCGGGCCGCAACGACAAGGGCATGGTCACC
>NZ_JAACYW010000719.1 GCF_015356825.1 Catenulispora rubra
GTCAACGGCACGATGCCCGGCACGGCGAGCAGCTTGGCGCGTGCCTCGGCTCGATCCACGCCGCGGTCTAGGGCGAGGTCGCCGCTCGCGACGCCGGTCTGACCTGCGCGGTGCGGGTGGTGTCGGACGTGACCGTGGCCTTCGCCGCCGGCACCCCCGCCCCCGACGGCACCCTGCTGGTCTCCGGCACCGGCGCCGTCGCCGCCCGCATGCACGACCGCCTCCCCGTCCACTTCCGCGACGGCTACGGCTGGCTGCTCGGCGACGAGGGCTCCGGCTTCTGGATCGGACGCCAGGCCGCGCGCGCCGCCCTCGCCGCCGCCGACGGACGCCGGCCGATGGCCGAGCTCGCGACCTCGGTGCTGGCCCGCTTGATCGATGTGGATCAGGACCCTGCAACGGGATACCCGAGGGTCGGCACACCGGCCCCGAGCGCAATTCCGGCAACGACTCCGACCGCGAACTCGACCCCGGCCGCAACTTCGACCACGACCTCATCTGCCCTCGCCGCCACGAACAAGCTCGCCGCCCACGCCACCCCGGCAGCGCCC
>NZ_JAACYW010000072.1 GCF_015356825.1 Catenulispora rubra
ATCCTGGTGATCGTCGCCGCGGTCTGGAACAGCAAGCGCAAGTCGATCGCCGTCTCCGACTCCAACTCCGACTCGCACTCCACCCCGGTCACCGGCACCGGCCCGGCGGGCGGCCCTTGGACCGTCACCTGGTGACGGTCAGGCCGAGATCTCCTCCGGAAGGCTTGCAAGGCACAGGGACCGGAGGACGCACAGTCGGGTCGCTTCGACGGTCATGTCCCTGCCCCTTCCTTTCCGATCTCGGCTTCGGAACCGCTTGATGGGTACATCCTGCCGGGCTCGCAGGGTGCGGACAACCGATTTAACCGGCGGGTGAAGCGGAGCGAATGAGTTCATTGACGTGCCCCGTCTGCCGCGCGACACTGAGGCCGCGGAATTCATGACTCTGTCATCGCTTCACGTATGTGAACCACCTCTGCCAGACGGAACGGGAGATCTTCGTTGAAACGCAGCCGCACGACGCCTCGAATACTCGCAGCCCTCGCCCTCGTCACCGGCTTGCTGGCGCCGTCGGCGGCCACAGCCTCCGCACATTCAGGAGAATCCGCGCATCCCGCGCAGCAGAGCTCGCCGGCGCACCGGTTCCAGGTTCCGGCGACCGTCGTCCTGGACGGCTACCGCCTGGCCCTGACCCGCGAGCTCGTGCGCGTCGGCGTGCCGTCGCTGCAAGCTCCGCTGGCTGACCTGCGCAAGCAGGCCGACGCCGCGCTCACCACTGGGCCCTGGTCCGTCACGGACAAGCCGCAGCTGCCGCCGAGCGGCGACAAGCACGACTACCTGAGTCAGGCCCCTTACTGGTGGCCGACCCAGCCCGCCACCGCCGCCAACCCCTGGGGCTGCCCGTACGTACAGCGCGACGGGGTGCGCAACCCGGCGATCGACGACATCACCGACCACGCCGAGCGCGGCGAGATGTTCAACGCCGTCTACGACCTCACCCTGGCCTGGTACTACACCGGCGACGCGGCGTACGCGCGGCGCGCGGCGCTGGACCTGCGCACCTGGTTCGTCGACCCGGCCACGCGCATGAACCCGAGCCTGGACTTCACGCAGTTCATCCCCTGCGCGGTCAGCGGCCGGGGCATCGGCATCATCGACTTCTCGCAGCAGTTCACCGACCTCCTCGACGCCGTCGCGCTGCTGAACACCGGCGCGCCCGGCTGGTCGGCCGCCGACAACGCCGGCATGACGACCTGGAACAAGCAGTTCCTCAACTGGTTGCAGACCAGCAAGAACGCCTCCGACGAGGCCGCCTCGACCAACAACCACGGCTCGTTCTTCGACATGCAGGAGGCCGCGCTGGCGCTGGCCACCGGGCAGCCGGCGCTGGCCCGCTCGATCGTCGTGACGGCGGAGACCAAGCGGCTGAACGTGCAGCTCGCCGCGAACGGCGGCCTGCCGCTGGAGCTGGCCCGGACGCGCAGCTACCACTACTCGACGTTCGACCTGGTCGCGCTGACCCGGCTGGCGATGATCGGCCGACACGTGGGCGTCGACCTGTGGCACTACGCCACCCCGACCGGCGGCACCCTGTTCAAGGCCGTCGACTTCGTCGTCCCGGCCGCCACCGGCCAGGCCGCGTGGACGTACCCGGAGCTCCAGTTCCAGGCGTTCGCGGCCGACGACGTCGTGCACGCCGCGGCCGACGCCGGGGACCGCACGGCGCGCGCCGCCGTGGCGAAGCTCCCGACGCCGCCCGGCGGGGACGTCTGGCTGCTGCGACCGGCGCCGGAGCAGTTGGACCCGATCAGCGGCTAGTGATCGAAGAATCTGACAGCGCGATCGGCGAGCTGTGCAGGAAGTCGTTCAGCGCGACAAGCAGAGCCTCGGGGCGATCCAGCGGAATGATGTGTCCGCACTCTGCGATGTCGTGCCGGGTGACGTCGTCCGCGATCTGCCGCAGCTGCTGGTAGAGCGTCGGCCCGACCGGCTGCGCACCGACCGCCAGCACCGGCACGGTCAGCCGGTGCCCGGCGGTCGCGGCAGCGATCTGACGCCCCGTCTCGGGCATCGCGCGGTAGTGCTCGAAGGCGCAGCGCAGGGACTCGGTACCGGTGTACGCGGCGACGAAAGCGTCGCGTACACCGGCGGAGATGCCGCGTCCCTGCGTTCCGGTCGCCAGGAACCAGTCCACGTATTCGGCCTCGTGTCCGGCCAGGACCGTCTCGGCCAAGCCCGGCACGGCATGGAAGCCGAACCACCACGGCGCACCGGCAGCCAGGAAGTCTTCAGCACCAGGCAGACGACCGAGTATCGCCTCCATAAGCACCAGCTGACGCACCACATCCGGCCGGCGCATGGCGAGCAGGAACGCCGGGGCGGCGCCGGCATCGATACCGACGACCGCAGCGGAGTCCACGTCCAGAGCGGCGAGCAGTCGTTCGGCGTCGGCAGCGAGGCTTTCGCCGTCGTAGCCCCCGGCGGCACGTGAGCTGTCCCCGAGCCCGCGCAGATCCGGGGCGATGACCCGGAACCGCTCGGAGAGCGGACCGATGACGGCGCTCCAGAGCCGCCAGGTGTGCGGGAACCCGTGCAGCAACAGCAGCGCCGGGCCGCTGCCGACGACGGCGACGTTCACCTCGATCCCGTTGGCGGGCACGCGGAGCAGTTCGACCGGCGTTGACACGGGTCCTCCCAGATGAAAAGCGGTTACCATTGGATATCTCGTAACCGTAGGAGAGCGATGGAGCGGCGCCAAGACGGCACTTCTCCATCAGGTGGTGAGGTGGAAGTGACCGCCCTGGCCGACGGCGCACGCGGCGACCTGTTCGATCCGGCGTGCCCGACCCGCGAACTGCTCGACCGGCTCGGCACGAAGTGGACGTCGATGGCGGTGAAGGTGCTCGCCGAGGCCGCACCGCAGGAGGTCCGCTTCGCCGAGCTGCGGCGCCGGATGCCCGGCGTCTCCCAGAAGATGCTCTCGACCACGTTGCAGGGCCTGGTCAAGGACGGTCTCGCACTGCGCCGCGTCGAGCCGACCGTCCCGCCGCGCGTGCACTACAGCCTGACGCCGCTCGGCCTGTCGCTGGAGGAGCCGCTAGCCGCACTTCGAGCGTGGGCCGAGGAGCATATGGCGGAAATCGATCGTGCCAACGAGCGTGCGGCGACCGAACGAGGGATGGCTGAGCTGTAGCGGGCTCCGGTCGGCGGCAATAGCCTGAGCGTGTGGAGTCCCCAGCGGTCCCGGTACCGCAACCGCAACCGGGGGCCACGGCCTCGGCCGGCGTCAGCGATGCCAGCGATCGCAGCGGCGGCACCGACAGCAGTGCAGTCAGCGAGGCCGGCAGCGTCATCAGCACCCGGGAGCTGACCAAGGTCTACCGCGGCACGGATTTCGCCGCCGTCGACAAGCTGGACCTGGACGTGCGGCCCGGCGAGATCTTCGGCCTGCTCGGCCCGAACGGCGCGGGCAAGACGACCACCGTCGGCATGCTCACCACGCGGGTGGTGCCCACCGCCGGGCAGGCGTTCGTCGGCGAGGTGGACGTGGTGGCGCGGCCGGCCCTGGCCAAGCAGCTGATCGGCGTCGTCTCGCAGCAGAACACGCTGGACCGGCAGCTGACCGTCTGGGAGAACCTGTACGTCCACGGCCTGCTGTTCGGCATCCCCCGGCCCGAGTCGCGCCGCACCGCCGACCGGCTGCTGGAGCAGTTCCAGCTGGCCAAGTGGGCCAAGGCCTCGGTCTTCGCGCTGTCCGGCGGCATGGCGCAGCGCCTCATGGTCGCCCGCGCCATCTTCCACCGGCCCGCTGTGCTGTTCCTGGACGAGCCGACCGCCGGGCTGGACCCGCAGAGCCGGCTCGCGCTGTGGGACATCCTCGGCGAGCTCAACGCCGACGGCCAGACCATCCTGCTGACCACGCACTACATGGAGGAGGCCGACCGGCTGTGCGGCCGGGTGGCGATCATGGACCACGGCCGCATCCTGGCCCTGGACACCCCCGCGCGGCTCAAGCACGGCGTCGATGCGGACACCGTGGTCTCGATCAAGGCGCGCGGCGACCTCGACGCCCTCGGGGCCGCGCTGCGCGAGTCCGTCTCCGGCATCACCCGGCTGCGGGCCTCCGGCGACAGCCTCGAACTGCACCTGCGCGGCGCCGACGGCTCGCTGGCGCGGATCATCGGCGCCGCGGAGAGCGCCGGCTATGTCGTGGCCGACCTGTCGGTGGCCGCGCCGAGCCTGGAGGACGTGTTCATCGGCCTGACCGGTAAGGAGCTGAGGGACTGATGACGGCTCAGGAGCTGATGACCGTTCAGAGACTGATGGCCGCTCAGAGGCCGATGACCGTTCAGGGGCTGAGGCACCGATGACCGCGCGAACCGAGGCTGTGCGCGGCACCGGACAGCAGATCCGCTCCCGCCCGGCGCGCTCGGCCGCCGCCGCGTCCCGCACCGCGCTGGGCGCGCTGATCCTGCGCGACCTGATGGTGCTGAAGAAGCACTTCGGCGAGTTCGTGGCGCGCACGCTGGTCCAGCCGTTCCTGCTGGTCTTCGTGTTCTTGTACGTGTTCCCCACGATCGGCCAGGGCATCGGCGGCGGAGGCGGCGCGCGCAGCGAGTCGGCGTTCGCCACGGTGCTGGTGCCGGGGGTGGTCGGGATCGCGATCATGTTCCAGGGCATCCAGGCGGTGGCGCTCCAGCTGGCCTCGGAGTTCGGCTACACGCGCGAGATCGAGGACCGGGTGCAGGCGCCGTGCCCGATCTGGCTGGTGGCGATGGCGAAGGTCTTCTCCGGCGCGGTCCAGGGCATGATCTCGGCGCTGCTGGTGTTCCCGATCGCGGCGGTGGTGCACGCCAAGGGTGTGCACGCCGACCTGTCGTACCACTGGTGGATCCTGCTGACGCTGATCCCGCTCGCGTGCGTGGCGATGACGTCGCTGGGGCTGCTGCTGGGCACGACGTTCGAGGCACGCAACATCGGCCTGATGTTCGGCTTCGTGGTGCTGCCCCTCACGTTCCTCGGCGGGACGTACTACGAGTGGACGCGGCTGGCGCCGGTGAAGGTCGGCGGGTTCCCCTGGCTGCAGACGCTGGTGCTCGTCAATCCCCTGATCTACATCAACGAGGGGATGCGCGCGGCGCTGACCGACGCGCCGCACATGCACCTCTATATCGTGTATCCGGTGCTGATCGGGTTCCTGGCGTTGTTCTTGGGCTTGGGGCTGCGCAACTTCGGGCGGCGCGTCCTCTCCTAGGCGGCGGCTGGAGCAACCCCGCATCAGCCCCACTCGGCCAACAGCGCATCGGCCTCCGCGACCTCCTCGGCGGCGTCGACCTCGGCGAACCGTTCGCGCGCCGACCGGAGCAGCGTCGCAGCTTCCTTACGTCGGTCGGTGCGGTCCAGCAGGAGGGCGAAGCCGCGCTCGACCTTCGCCTGCTGGTATGGGGTCCCGGCCGCTTCGGCCCGGGTCAGGGCCAGGCGGTAGGCGTCCTCGGCGGCGGTGTGTGTGCCAGTCTGTTCGTAGGCGCGCGCCAGGTACCAGGCGGTGAGGAGCAGTGCGACGTCGGCGATGAGCTGGAGGCCGGGGCCGTCCTGCGGGACGCGCGCCAGCTCCACGCCTTCGCGAAGCTTCTCAATGCCCTCATCGGCTTGGCCCAGCATGAGCGAGATCATGCCGACCGTTTGCAGAGCATTGAGTCGGCCCTCGTAGTCTTCGCTCTGGGCGAACAACCGGTCCGCATCCTGCGCGTGCCGCAGCGCTTTGGACAGATCCAGCTGCGCTTCGGCGTTGGCCGCGAACAGGAATGCCCAGGCTTGCGGGCTCACTGCTCCGGCCGTTTCCGCGATGGCCGCCGCGCGCAGGGCGGTCTGCGCGGCCGTCGCGTGTTCGTGGCGCTGCGCCTGTGCCCAGGACAGGTAGTTCAGTTGCTTGGCCTGGGCCACGGTGTCGCCGAGCCGGTCGGCGGCCTCGACGCCGAGCACGAAGAGCTCGTGCCAGTGCGTCCACAGGAACCAGCGGTCGGAGTACCAGCGCACTGCTTCAGCTGTATCAATGACCTGACGATGTTTGCCCTCCGACGCGGCGATTCGGACGGCGCCGAACCAGTTGTCCGCCTCGTCCTGCAGCCACGCCGAGGCGGCCTCGGCGCTCGACAGGTCCACCGGGAGGTCCCAGTCGGCCGGGGCGGCGCCGTATGAGGGCTCGAACCATCGGCCGGCGGCGACGGCCACGGTCAGCAGCCAGTCGGTCATCGCGGCGGCCAGGGGTTCGCGTTGCCCGGGCTCCTCGGCGTCGAGGCGGTCGCCGGCGAACAGGCGGATCAGGTCGTGGAAGCCGTAGCGGCCGGTGTCGGTCTGGGACAGCAGACCGAGTTCATGGAGCTCGTCCAGCAGCTCCTCGGTGTCGAGGACCGAGGCGCCGATCAGCGTCGAGGCCAGCGGCGCGGCGAAGTCGGGGCCGGGCACGAGCGCCGCCCGACGGCACAGGCGCTGGGCGGCCGGGGTCAGGTGGTCGTAGGACATGGCGAAGGCCGCGGTGATCTGCAGGTCGCCGGCGTGGATCTGCTCCAGGCGGCGCTCGGAGTCACCGAGCCGGTCGGCGAGCTGGCGGGCGGTCCAGCGAGGGCGGGTGGCCAGGCGGTTGCCGATGATGCGCAGCGCGAGCGGCAGGCCGCCGCACAGCGCCGCCAGGTCCTCCAGGCCGTCGCCTCGGGGGCCCTCGGTGTCGCCGATGATCGAGGTCAGCAAGTGCTGGGCCGCGGCGTCGTCGAGGATCGGGACCGCCAGGCGCTCGACGCCTTCCAGGCCTGTCAGGAGTCTGCGACTCGCGACGAACACCGATCCGACGCCTCCGCCGGGTAACAGGGGACGAACTTGCTCCTCGTCGCGGACATTGTCCAGGACGACGATCGCCGGCCGCTGCTCCAGCAGCGTGCGGAACTGGCCGGACCGGCTGTCGAGGTCGTCGGGCATGTCGCGGTTGCCGACGCCGAGCGCTTTCAGGAGGCGGAACAGGGCCACGGCCGGTTCCAGGGGCTCCGGGTCCATACCGCGCAGGTCCACGTAGAGCAGGGGAAGGCCCGCCGCCGCGGCCGCGCGGCGACCGGCTTCGACCGCGAGCGTGGTCTTGCCGACGCCGCCCGGACCGGAGAGCACGGCGACGGCAGCGGCTGCGCTTTCATCGGAGCCGGACTCTGCGGCTAGCGCCACGAGCCGGTCGACTTCCGCATCACGTCCGGTGAAGTCGGCAACCGGCCGCGGCGGAACGCACCAGCCGCCGGGCGCGGTGACCGGACGGGGACGGCCCACGTCGGCCAGCTGCTCCAACGCCTGCCGCTCGGCGTCGTCGAGAGCAAGGCCGTCGGCCAGCGCCAGAACCGTCCGGCGTTGCGGGCCAAGGCTTTGGCCACGCTCCAGGGCACCGACCGTCCGGACGCTGACGCCGGAGGCCTCAGCCAGCGCCTCCAAGGTCAGCTGGGCTCGCAACCGCAGGCGGCGCAGCTCCGTCGCGAAGGTCGTCTCCAGCTGCGGCATGGCGGCCCTCCCGGTCGGTGGTGTGACCGTTGATCTTAGTGGGCCGAACGGGTGTGCACAGCTCAGGAGCTTCGGAGCCGGCGTCGTGGCGGGCTTCCCCACCACGGCGCCCGGCCTATCTCAGCTCCCGTATACCTCGGCCGCCCGGTCCTGACCCCCGAATCAGGACCGAGCAGACCGGCGCCGCACCGGGCCCGTCAGGCCCCGGCGTGGCTCATCTCCTCCCGCACCGCGGCGGCGAACGCGTCGATGTCCGCCTCCGTGGTGTCGAACGAGCACATCCAGCGCACCTCGCCGGTGTGCTCGTTCCAGGTGTAGAAGCGGAAGCGCTTCTGTAGGCGCTCGGTGACGTCGCGCGGCAGCTCCGCGAACACCGCGTTCGCCTGCACCTGCTGCGTGATCGTCACGCCCGGCACGTCGCGCACCGCCGCCGCGAGCCGCTGCGCCATCGCGTTCGCGTGCGAGGCGTTGCGCAGCCACAGGTCGCCGGACAGCAGCGCCTCGAACTGCGCGGAGACGAAGCGCATCTTCGAGGCCAGCTGCATCGACATCTTGCGCAGGTACATCACGCCGTGCGCGGCGTCGGGGTTGAGCACGACGACGCACTCCCCCAGCATCAGGCCGTTCTTGGTGCCGCCGAAGGTCAGCACGTCCACGCCGGCGTCGGTGGTGAACTCCTTGAAGGGACGGCCGAGGGTCGCCGCGGCGTTGGCCAGGCGGGAGCCGTCCAGGAAGACCTTCATGCCGTGCTGGTGCGCGTGGTCGCAGATCGCCTTGATCTCCTCGGGGGTGTAGCAGGTCCCGAGTTCGGTGGACTGCGTGATCGCGACCACCAGCGGCTGCGCGCGGTGCTGGTCGCCCCAGCCCCAGGCGTGGGTGTCGATGAGGTCCGGGGTGAGCTTGCCGTCGGGGGTGGCCACGGTCAGCAGCTTCAGGCCGCCGATCTTCTCCGGCGCCCCGCACTCGTCGACGTTGATGTGCGCGGTGGAAGCGGCGATCACCGAGCCCCAGCGCTCGATCATCGCGTCCATCGCCACCACGTTGGCGCCGGTGCCGTTGAACACCGGGAACGCCTCGGCGCGCGGGCCGAAGTGGCCCTGGAAGATCTCCTGCAGGTGCTCGGTGTAGACGTCCTCGCCGTAGGAGATCTGGTGGCCGCCGTTGGCGACGGCGATCGCCTCCAGGACCTCGGGGTGGATCCCGGCGTAGTTGTCGCTGGCGAAGCCACGGTAGTCGAGGTCGTGGCGTCGGGTGATGGTCACGGGTGGTTCCTTCGCAGAGTTTCGCAGTGTTCTGTCGCGAGTCGGGGCGCAGGTCAGGGCGCGAGCCGGACGCGGGTGCCGTTGACCTCGGCGGCCGACTGCCCGAACAGCTTCACGATCTCCGAGGCCAGGTCGTCGACGTGGGTGTAGCCGGGGAACTTGCCCTCCGGCTTGGCCTCCTTCATGGCGTCGGTCAGCAGCGCCTTGACGACCAGCACGACCGCGGCGGCGTTGTCGCCGCCCTTCTTGAAGTTGTCGGCCAGCGCCAGCGTCCAGGCCTCGGCGGCGGCCTTGGCCGCGCCGTACGCCGCGTTGCCGGCGGTCGGCGCGGAGGCGGCGGTCGCCGAGATCAGCACGAAGCGGCCGTCGCCGGCGGCGTCCAGAGCGTCGTGGAAGGCCAGCGAGGTGTGCTGCAGGGTCTGGATCAGCAGCTTGTGCAGCAGCTCCCAGTCCTCCAGCTTGGTCTCGCCGAAGGTCTTCGAGCCGCGCCAGCCGCCGACCAGGTGGATCACGCCGTCGACGCGGCCGTGCTCCTTCAGCACGCCCTCGGCGAAGGCCTTGGTGGCGTCCAGGTCAAGCAGGTCCACGACGGCCGGGACGGCGCGACCGGGCCCGACGGCGACCGCGGCGGCCCGCTCGGCGTTCTCGGTCGTGGTGTCGATGCCGATGACGGTCGCGCCGGTCGCGGTCAGGGCCCGCACCACGGCACCCCCGGCGCCGCCGCCGGCGCCGGCCACTACGACCACTGAGTCGGTGTTCAGGCTCATGCTGGAAGTCTCCGATCGAAACAGTGTCCGGATATACAAAGCGTTCAAGGCATGCGAGGCATACGAGGCGAGGCCACCGCGACTCCGCAGCGCCGACAGCGACCCTAACGCGTAGCGCCGCCTCAGCTGCTCAGCCGGTCTCAGCCGGTGACGCCCCGAGTGGCCTCGATCACCGGCTTCAGCTTCTTGTTCAGGGCCTCGTAGAACATCGACAGCGGGAACTCGTCCGGCAGCACCGCGTCGACCAGGCCCTTCGGCGGCCCGTCCAGCGGCAGCGCGGAGGCGCCCTGCGCCCAGACCGAGTTCGGGTTCGGCGCCACGTAGCTCGCGACCAGCTGGTAGGCGGCCATCCAGTGTGCCGACTTGGGCCGGTCGATGCCGTCCCGGTACAGCGTCTCGACCTCGGTGGCCAGCGCGATCACCGCGTCGGCGATCCGCGACCAGTCCACGGCCAGCCGGTTGTCGGTCCAGTGGATCAGGCCGTGCCGGTGCAGGTAGGCGAACAGCAGCTGGCCGCCGAGGCCGTCGTAGTTGCGGACCCGGCCGCCGGTGATCGGGAAGCGGAACAGGCGGTCGAACAGGATCGTGTACTGGACCAGGCGCGCGTGCGAGGCGCCGGTGCCGCCGTCGCGTTCGAGGTTCACCGCAGCGCGGAACGTCGTCAGGTCGCAGCGCAGCTCCTCCAGCGAGTACAGGAAGTACGGCATCCGCTGCTTGATCATGAACGGGTCGAACGGCAGGTCGCCGTGGCTGTGCGTGCGGTCGTGGACCAGGTCCCAGAGCACGAACACCTCCTGCGTCAGCCGCTGGTCCTCCAGCAGCCGCGCGGCGTCCGGCGGCAGCGACATCTTCAGCGTCGCCGCGGCGGCCGAGGTGACCATCCGGAACCGCGCGGCCTCGCGGTCCTGCATGATGGCGCCCCAGGTGAACACCGGGGTCTCGCGCACGGCCACGGTCTCGGGGAACAGCACGGCGCTGTTGGTGTCGTAGCCGGCGGTGAAGGCGTCGGCGGCGACGAACTCGATCGGCACGAACTGCGGGTTCGGGTACTTGTCGCGCTCCAGTTCGGCGATCCAGTCCGGCCACACGGTGCGGATGACCAGCGCCTCGAAGTTGCGGTCCAGGTTGCCGTTCTGCGTGTACATCGGGAACACCACGAGGTGCTCGCGGCCGTCCTCGCGCTGCGCGGCCGGGTGGAAGGCGCCGAGGGAGTCCAGGAAGTCGGGCACGCCGAAACCTTCCTCGGCCCAGCGGCGCAGGTCCTTCAGGACGGCGTCGAGGTAGTCCGCGTCGTGCGGGAACTCCGGTGCCAGCAACTCCACGGCCGCGCCGATGCGCTTGGCCAGGGACTCGGCCTGCGTGCGGTCGTGACCGGCCTCGAAGTCGATCGAGCCGTCCTTGGACTGGAGCGGCCGCAGCTCCTCGATCGCCGCCTTCAGGTCGCCGAACGCCTCCGAGGAGGCGACCGGGTGCGGCACGACGTCGGCCGCGTTGGCCTGCTTGGGGCGGCGCGAGGCCCAGGTGACGGCGTTGATCCAGAGCGCGCGGTGGTCGTAGTCGGCGATCGAGTCGTCGCCGAACATGTCGGAGTCGGCGAACACCGCGACCCGGCCCTTGCCGAAGCGGACGCCCACGGCCAGCGGCCGGTCGGCGGGGTCGGCGGTCGGCGAGGAGTTGAGCAGCGGCAGGATGTCGGCGTCCTGGGCGGTGAACAGGGTGCCGGAGCGGTAGAAGCAGGCCTCGGCGACGCCGGCCAGCACGTCCTCGGCCTCGATCCGGTTCTCCGGCAGCGCGGCGCGCTCGGCCAGCACCCAGCGGGCGTTGCCGTTGTGCCGCCGCGCGGCGTCCTGCACCGTGAAGTGGTCGATGCCGACGCCGAAGCGGCCCAGCAGCGCGGCCAGGTTGGAGCCGGTGTCCTGCTCGCTGTCGGCGAGCAGCACCAGGCCGCCGCCGGCGGCCACGTAGGACTGGAGAATGTCCAGCTCAGCCGGGGTGAAAACGGGAGTCCCGACGCCGGTGGTGCGCTCGCGCGCGGGATCGGCTGGGTGCGCGATGACCAGGACGTCGGCGCCGAAGAGCGAGTCGGGCGTGAAGGCGCCCTCGCGGTGCGCGGTGACGGAGTAACCCCGCCCGCGCAGGAGGTCGGCGGCATGCGTATAACCGGCGTCGGCCGGATTCACGGGATTCATCGCCAGGGCGTCGGCCGGATCGATCGTCCAGGCCTCGCTGTGGGCCTCGTCGAACAGGACTCGCAGGATTCCCGTGTGCTGCCGCATGTGTCACCTCGCCTGATCATCGGATGATTGGTGGAAGAAATAGTGTGCGACCAGTCTAGCGACGGAAATCCTGCGGAATCAATCCTTGATCGCCGGATTACCTTGCGATCGCTGGGGGTAACGGGGCGGCCGGGACCGGTGCGGCCGGTCCCGGTGGTCGAGATGGTGGCCGGGCACGGCGGCGCCCCGGACCGGTGGTGCGGTCCGGGGCGCTCGTGAGGTGGTTGTGAGGTGATCTGGAGTCGATCGCCTGCCGGCGGTCAGTCCTCGACGACGGTCAGGACGATCTTGCCCGCGACGCGGTTGGTCTCGCCGAGCTCGTGCGCCTTGGCGGCGTCGGCCAGCGGCAGGACCGTGTCGACCACCGGGCGCAGCCGGCCTTCGGTCACCAGGGCGCGGATCGCGGTCAGGCCGCCGAGGTCCGGCTCGACCAGCATGAAGTCGGCGGTGACGTCGCGCTCGGCGGCGCGCGCCTTCATCGCGGGGGTGACGTCGTAGCTCAGGGCGACGAAGGTGCCGCCGGGGTTCATGGTGCGCAGGGAGCGGTCGAAGTAGTCGCCGCCGATGGCGTCGACGACCACATCGACGCCGGTCACGGTCTCGGCGAAGTCCACCTCGCGGTAGTCGACCACCTCGTCGGCGCCGAGTTCGCGCAGGAGGTCGTGCTTGGCTGCGCTGGCCGTGCCGACGACGTTCGCGCCGAGGGCCTTGGCGATCTGGACCGCGAGATGGCCGACGCCGCCGGCTGCGGCGTGGATCAGGACCCTCTGGCCCGGCTGGACGTCGGCGAAGTCGTGCAGGGCCTGGTAGGCGGTGAGCGCGGCGAGCGGGAGGGCGGCGGCCTGGACGTGGGTCAGGTCCGCGGGCTTGCCGACGAACTGGCGGGCCGGGGCGGCGACGTACTCGCTGTAGCCGCCGGGGAAGTGCGGGAACAGCGGCATGCCGAAGACCTCGTCGCCGGGCTGGAACAGAGTGACGCCGCGGCCGACCGCCTCGACGACGCCGGAGACGTCCCAGCCGAGGATCGGGCCCTGCTCGGTGACGTCGTGGCGGCCGGCCCAGCCGCCGGAGGCGCGGGTCTTCCAGTCGGCCGGGTTGATCGCGGCGGCGTGCACGCGGACCAGGATCTCGGTGCCACCGGGCTGGGGCTTGGGGACGCGGGTCTCTTTCAGGACGTCGGCGGGGCCGGGCTTGGTGGCGACGATCGCGCGCATGCTCTGTTCGGTCATGGCTCTACGTTCGCGGACCGTCCCCGGAGGCTGACAGTGGCCGGATGGCCAACATGTGAAAGAATCGGGCCATGACTCACCACCGGCACCGCGTCGTGGTCCTCGCGCTGGACGGCGTGATCCCGTTCGATCTGGGCATTCCGGGGCGGCTGTTCGGCGCGGCGCCGGGTCCGGACATGGAGCCGCTGTATGACGTTGTGACCTGCGGGTTGACGGCCGGGCCGGTGACTACGACCGAGGACTACTCGCTGTATGTCGAGCACGGCGCGGAGGCGTTGGCCGAGGCGGACACGGTGATCATTCCGCCGGCGTATCCGATCGTGGACGAGCTCGCCGACGGCGCACCCCTGCCAGCGGAGTTGGCCGAGGCGCTGGCTCGGATCCGTCCGGAGACGCGGAAGGTGGCGTTGTGCACCGGCGCGTACGTTTTCGCCGCCGCCGGGCTGCTCGACGGCCGGAAGGTGACGACGCACTGGCACCAGGCCGAGCGGATGGAGGAGCTGTTCCCGACGCTGTCGGTGGATCCGAATGTGTTGTTCATCGACGACGGCGACATTCTCACCTCGGCCGGTGTCGCGGCCGCGATCGACCTGTGCCTGCACATCATCCGCACCGATCATGGGAGTTCGGTGGCGAACGCCGCGGCGCGCGCCTGCGTGGTGCCGCCGTCGCGGGACGGCGGTCAGGCGCAGTACATCGAGCGGCCGGTCCCGACGCCGGCGGCCACCGGGACCGGGCCGGCGCGCGCGTGGGCTTTGGAGCGGTTGCACGAGCCGCTGACGTTGCAGGACATGGCCGGTCAGGCGCGGATGAGTGTCAGGACTTTTACTCGCCAGTTCCGGACCGAGACCGGGCAGAGCCCCGGGCAGTGGCTGACGGTGCAGCGGGTGGATCTGGCGCGGCACTTGTTGGAGGCGACCGATCTGCCGATCGACCGGGTGGCGGAGAAGGCGGGGTTCGGGACGGCTACGTCGATGCGGCAGCATTTGCGGGCTTCGGTGGGGGTGTCGCCGCAGGCTTATCGGCGGACTTTCGCTCGGGTTTGAGGGCTGGGGCGGCGCGGGGACGGGGATGGCCGGCCAGCCGGAGCGGCGCGCCGAAAATCGGTCGCGCGGCGGCGATCTTCGAGGGAGGCTTCCTGGTATGACCGCTCCGGATTTCGTGCCCGGCCTGGAGTTGTCGCGACGTTTCTACCTCGAAGCCGTGCTGCCGATCCTCGACAAGGAAGTGCCGGGGTTGCCGCACTCCGTTGCACGCCTCGGCAGCGGTTCGGAGGTGCTGGGCTTCGACACGGCGCGTTCCTCGGATCACGATTGGGGTCCGCGTTTGCAGCTGTTCCTGGCGCCGGATGATGTGGAGCGGCTTGTGTCAGCGTTCGCATATCAGCTCCCGAAGACGTTCCTCGACTACCCGACTTGGATCGACGTCGCAGGGGTCGATGACTGGCTGACCGGGTTCCTGGGGTTCACGCCGTCGCGGGGCGTGACGACCGCCGACTGGCTCGCGACGCCGACGCAGCGGCTGCTGGAGGCCACGTCGGGCGCGGTGTTCCACGACGGCTCGGGCAGCTCACGGCCGATCGGGCGCGGCTGGCGTGGTATCCGCACGATGTGTGGCTGTACGTGCTGGCGTGCCAGTGGAAGCGGATCTCGCAGGAGGAGGCCTTCGTCGGCCGCTGCGGCGAGGTCGGCGACGAGCTTGGGTCGGCGGTGGTGTGCGCACGGCTTGTCCGCGACCTGATGCGGCTGGTGCTGCTGATGGAGCGGCGGTATCCGCCGTACAGCAAGTGGCTCGGGTCGGCCTTCGCACGCACCGATGCGGGACCGAGCCTGGTGCCGCTCATGACCGCCGCACTCGCCGCGACGGATTGGAAGGCGCGCGAGCGGGAGCTCGGGCAGGTCTACACACTCGTGGCCAAGCAGCACAACGCCCTCGGCCTGACCGACCCGCTCGATCCGGCAACGCGCCTGTACTTCGAGCGACCCTTCCAGGTCATCGGCGCCGAGCGCTTCACCGCCGCGCTACTGGAGCGCATCGGGGACGCGCAGCTCCGAGCCCTGCCTCAGGCCGGCGCGATCGACCAGTTCGCCGACAACACCGACTTCCTGGGGCAGGCCGAGTTCACGCGCGGGGCGATCCGCATCTGAGCGCGGCCTCGACGCGGGCGGCGGCATTTTGTTAGGACCTTTTCGCCCCATATAAAAGGTGTACCTCGCGCCACTGACATCATCCGCGCACAGCCGATCACCTGCCCGAGCTAGCCCGCGTGCCCGCGATCTCGCTAAACCTGCTCCGCCGCCGCAGCTCCGCGCCCATGCCACGACTCCCACAGCCCCGCGTACGCGCCGCCGGTCGCGACCAGCTCCTCGTGGCTGCCGAGTTCGGCGATCACGCCGTCTTCGACCACTGCGACGCGGTCGGCGTCGTGGGCGGTGTGCAGGCGGTGGGCGATGGCGATCACTGTGCGGCCTTCGAGGACTGCTGCCAGGGAGCGCTCCAGGTGGCGGGCGGCGCGGGGGTCGATCAGGGAGGTCGCCTCGTCGAGGACCAGGGTGTGGGGGTCGGCCAGGACCAAGCGGGCCAGTGCCAGTTGCTGGGCTTGGGCCGGGGAGAGGGTGTGGCCGTCGGCGCCGATCGCGGTTTGCAGTCCTTCGGGCAGCGCTTCGGCCCAGGTCAGGGCGTCGACTGCGGACAGGGCGTCGCGGACCTGGGTGTCGGTGGCCTCGGGGCGCGGGAGGACCACGTTCTCGCGGACGGTGCCGGCGAACACGTGGTGTTCCTGGTTCACCAGCGCCACCTGGCCTCGGAGGTCCGCCAGCGGGAGCTCGACCAGGGGGACGCCGCCGACGGCGATCGAGCCTGCGGTGGGGCCGTGGATGCCAGCCAGGAGGCGGCCGAGGGTCGACTTGCCCGCGCCGGAGGGGCCGACCATCGCCAGCCGCTCGCCGGCGGTCAGGGACAGGTCGACGCCGTGCAGCACCTCGCGGCCCGGGACGTAGGAGTAGCGCACGTCGCTCGCCCGCAGGTCCTCGCCCTGCGGCTGCTCGCCGGAGGCCTCGCGGTCGGCCGGGACGCCCGCCACGCCGAGCAGCCGCGCCAGCGAGGCGCCGCCGACCTGCAGCTGGTCGGCCCAGGCCAGCATGTCGTCGATCGGCCCCATGATCTGCTGCATGTACAGCGTGGCCGCCGTGACCTGCCCGAGGGTGAACCACCCGTGCACGTACCCCAGCCCGCCGAGCAGCAGCGTCAGCGCCACCGGCAGGATGTAGCAGGACTCTGTCGTCGGCCAGAACACGCACCGCAGCCGCAGCGTGTAGCGCTCGGCGGCGAACTGCCGCCGGATGTCCTCGTCGGTGCGGTCGATCCGGTACCGCTGCAACCCCAGCGCCTCGACGGTACGCGCGCCGTCCACGGTCTCGGCCAGACTGTCGGTCATGTCCGCGTAGCGCGCGCTCTCGGCGAGGTAGCCCTCCGGCGCGCGCTTCATGTACCAGCGGAACACCACCCCGATCGGCGGCACGATGACCAGCAACGGCAGCACCGCCCAGGGGCTGACCAGCGCCAGCGCGACGACGGTGAGCAGGACCGTGACGATCGCGACCAGCGTGGTGGGCACCCCGTACCGCGCGGCCATGCTCAGCATGTCCACGTCCCGCGACGAGCGCGAGAGCAGGTCGCCGCTCCCGGCCCGCTCCACCACGGACAGCGGCAGCTCCAGCACCCGCGCCACGAAGTTCTCGCGCAGCTCGGCGAGCACGCCCTCGCCGAACTTGCCGGCGGCCAGCTTCGCGTACCGGGTCACCACGGTCTGCACGACCAGGAACAGCGCGATCAGCCCGACGATGGTGTCGACGTGCCCTGCGGTGGTCCCGTGCTGCACCCCGTCGATCAGCGACCCCAGCAGCCGCGGCCCGAACAGCCCGGCCACCGCGGCCAGCGCGAACAACCCAACAGTCAACAGCAGGTCCCGGCTGCGGGCCCGAGCGACGTGCCCCGCATACAGGCGCACCTCGGGATACGTCGCCACCGGCAGCGCCTGGCGACCGGCGGACTCGGGCCGAGGCCCCGACTCGGTCATCTCAGTCCTCTTCCCTGGTCACGGTGGCCCGGTAGCCGGGCACGGTCGCCAACAGTTCGCGGTGCCGGCCCTCGGCCGCGGCCCGGCCGCCGGCCAGGAACACCACGCGCTCGGCCCGGTCGAGCATCAACGGGCTGGTGGTGAACACCACCGTGGTCCGGCCGGCCCGGGCCGCCGCCAGCCGCTCGGCGATGCGGGCCTCGGTGTGCGCGTCGACCGCGCTGGTCGGCTCGACGAGCAGCAGCACCTCCGGGTCGGCGAGCAGCGCACGGACCAGGCGCAACCGCTGCTGCTGGCCGCCGGAGAAGGACCGGCCGCGCTCGGAGACCGTGGCGTCCAGGCCGTCGGGCAAGGCCTCGATGATGTCCTCGGCCGCGGCGGTGTGCAGGGCGGCGGTCACGCGGGCCACGCCATCAGCGTGGGCGCCAACGCGGGCATCAGCACCAGCACCAGCACCAGCACCAGCACCAGCACCAGCCAGCCCGTCGGCCAGCCGCCCCGAGAACAACCGCGAATCGTTGTCCGCGACCAGCACCCGACGCCGCAGACTCCCCAGCGGCATCGCTTCGAGCGGCACGCCGTCCAGCGTGACCCCGTCGGCGTCCCGGTAGCGCCCGAGCCGGTCGGCGAGCTCGATCGCCTCCGCCGGATCCGCGGCGGCCACCGCCGTGAACGACCCCGGCTTCAGATTCAGCCCCGAGTGCTCGTCCACAAGCGCCCCGCTCCCCTCGGCCCCCTCCGCGGAACCCGCAGTCTCGGCCAGCGGATGGCGCAGTGCCAGGACCCTGACAACCTTGGTCGCCGCCACATGTGCCCGCAGCAGCCGACCCCAGGCCTCGGTGATCGTCCGCAGCGGCAGCACCAGGAACGCGGCGTAGCCGTAGAACGCCACCAGCTGCCCCGTGGTGATCTCGTGCGACACCGCCAACCGGGCCGCCAGCCACGTCACGCCCACCACGAACAGCCCGGGCAACAGCACCTGCGCCGACTCCAGCACCGACTCCACGCGCGCGACCCGCACCCCGGCGAACCGCAGCTCCTGCGACTGCTCCCGGTAGCGCTCGGCGAACTCCGGCTCGCCGCCGATGCCGCGCAGCACCCGCAGCCCGGCCACGATGTCGTTGGCGCGCCCGGTCAGCTTGCCCTGCAGCGCGCGCACCTCGCTCTGCCGCCGGTGCATCGGCTTGAGCAGCGGCCCGACCAGGGCCATGATCAGCGGCACGCCGATCAGCACCGTGAGCCCGATCCGCACCTCGGTGCTGATCAGCAGCACCGAGACCAGCACCACCGACACCACCGCGCCGGCGAACCGCGCGCTGACGTCCATCGTGCTGCCGATGCTGGAGGTGTCGGCGGTGCCGATGGACACCACGTCGCCGGTGGCGATTCGGCTCGGGAGGGTGGCGCCGAGGTCGGTCGCCTGGCGCGCGGTGAGCTGCACGGTGCGATAAGCGGAGGTCAGCCAGTTGGTGACGGCGCACCGGTGGCGCAGGATCCCGGCCAGCCCGGTCAGGCAACCCAGGAGAAGCACTACGGCGGACCAGCGCCAGATCTCGCCGGTGTCCTTCGCGGTGACGCCGGCGTCGATGGTCTTGCCGATCGCGGCCGGCATCAGCGCCTGGCTCACCATCCAGACCACGCCCCAGAACGCGCCGAGCGTCATCGACGTCCACTGCATCCGTACGAGCCAGATCAAGTACCGGGTCGCCGATCGGGTGTCCGGAAGGCCGGGGTCTGGTTCGGGGAGGCGCCGCATGATCGCCACGCTAGTAGCGGCCCCGGGGCGGGGCCACCGAATTTAACGCCGCCACCACCTGCGCGAATAGTCCAGGCTATTCGAGGCTTGACTCAGGTCCCCAGGTCCGGGTTGGATGAGGCCACCTTGCCCGGCATCACCCGCATCACACCCGCACCACACGCGTCGCAAACAGTGGCGCCCATACCCTGTCAGCCTTGTCGCGAGGGGCCGCCTTGAGGATCACGCGCAGGCTCGGCGTCCTGGTCGCCGTCCCGCTCGCCGCGGTGTCCGGCTTCGGGGCCGTGGCGCTGACCGCCTCCGCCGGCGCGGCCTGGCGCAGCGAGCGTCTGTGGTCCCTGATGCACACCTCAGACGCCGCGGGCACGCTGTTGTCCCGCTTACAGGACGAGCGCACCGCGATGGCGTTGCTGCTCACCACCCACCAGAACCAGATCACCCCGGACGTCGAGACCCGGATCGCGCAGACCGACGCGGCGCTGGCCTTCTACCGGCAGCAGGTCCGCGCCATGCCGCGGATCACGCCGGGTACCAGGACCCTGCTTTCGCGCATCGACCAGGACCTGACGCAGCTGACGACGCTGCGCGCGCAGATCAAGGCGCAGTCCGCGCCGGCGCTGTCCACGGTGGTGTTCCAGTACCGCATCGCGATCGCCGACCTGGCGCAGCTGCGCAGCTCGGTGATCGACGACGGCAGCGCGACGCAGCCGATCGCGGCCCGGTTACAGGCCGCGAACCTGCTGTATCAGGCCTCTGAGGCGACCGGCCAGGAGGAGTCCGACGTGCTGCGCTCGGCGGTCGGGCTGCCGCTGACCCCGGCCGCGGTCGCCGCCGTCGCGCACGACCGGCAGGCCTACGACGACGCGATGGAGGCCTTCGACACCGCGGCCCCGGCCGGCTGGAACGAGCGCCCGGACCAGGCGATGACCACCGGGGACATCCTGACCGCGCAGCAGTTCGAGGACCAGATATCCCACCTGGGCCCCGGGGAACTGCTGTCCCCGGACAAGGACATGTGGGTGCAGACGATGAGCGCCCGGCGGACCGCGCTGGACACGGTCCGCGAGGAGATGGACATGGCCACCATGTCCGCCGTGGCGAAGCTGCGCGACCGCTCCGAGCACATCGCCGAGGTGGAGGCCGCCGCGATCGCCGGCACCGCGCTGCTGGTGGTGATGATCAGCCTGCGGCTGGGCCGGCCGATGATCAGGGGCCTGCGACAGCTGCGGGACGCCGCGAACACCGTCGCGTTCACCGGCCTGCCGGCCGCCGTGGAGGAGCTGCGCACCGCCGAGTCGCTGGTCGGCCGCAGCCCCGAGGAATTCGCCGACCACGCCGGCGACGCGCTGCCGCTGGGCACCGGGCGCGGGGACGCGCTGAACGCGAACGACCCGAAGGACGAGCTGGCCGCCGTCGCGCGGGCCTTCAACTCGGTGCACCGCGAGGCGCTGCGGACCGCCGCGGAGCAGGTGCTGCTGCGCGCCGGCGTGGGCGCCACGTTCGTGGCCCTGGCCCGCCGCGGCGAGCGCCTGACCGGCGCGCTGACCAGCGAGCTGGACCGGGCCGAGCGGCTGGAGCAGGACCCTGACCGGCTGGCGCGGTTGTTCGTGCTGGACCACCTGGCCGCGCGGATGGCGCGGAACAACGAGAGCCTGCTGGTGCTCGGCGGCGAGGGCTCGGCGCGGGTGCGGGAGCGCCCGGTGACGCTGCTGGACGTGTTGCGGGCGGCGCTGGGCCGGATCGAGCGGTACACGCGCGTGGATCTGCAGGCCGTCGATCCGGGGGTCGTCATCGCGCCGCACGTCGTGGACCACCTGGTGCACCTGTGCGCGGAGCTGCTGGACAACGCGACCGCGTTCTCCGCGCCGGACAGCCGGGTGACCGTCGAGGGCCACCGGATGACCGACCGGGTGATCATCCAGATCGCCGACCGGGGCCTGGGCATGACCCCGGCCCGGCGCGCGGAGCTGAACACGCAGCTGGCCGCGCCCCGGCAGGTGGACAGCGAGACGGTTCGGGCGATGGGCCTGACCGTGGCCGCGCACCTGGCCGCGTGGTACGGGATCGAGATCCAGCTGCGGGCCCGGCCCGGCGGCGGGACGGTGGCCGAGGTGGGGCTGCCGTTGCGGGTGGTCTCGATGATGGAGGCCGGTGCCGTTCCTGCTAACGGCGTCGGCGGTGGCGTCGGTATCGGCGGCATCAGCGGCGGCGTTCACCTCACGTCCGACACGATCGCTTCGGTCGACGGGGACGCCGACCCAGCCGAGGACATCGACTGGCCGGAATTGCCGTTCCCTGATATCGATGAGCCTGTCACTGTCGTCGCCGACGGCAGCGCTCCCGTCAACGGCAGCGCCGCGCTCAACGGCAGCACCGCACACAATGGCAGTGCTCAGATCAACGGCAGTAACGGATCTCAGGCTTCTGACACCTCTACTACTGTGAACGGCCTGCCCGTACGTCGCCCGAAGGCCCACTTGCCGGCCAAGGCGCGGCGCGCCCCGGCCCCGGAACCGGCCGCGTCTCCAGAGTCCACATCCAACGGCGGGCCCGGCAGCCACCCCGAGCCCGTCAAGAAGAAGGCCCGCATCGACCGGGACCCCGAGTACGTGGCGGCGACCATGGCCGCCTACGCGCGCGGGCTCAGCGGCCGCAACGGACCGAAATCGCAGTGACGCACACCCCTCATGCCATCCTCTAGCCCCACGGGAACCGCCCCATGAACGAACCCGCACCAGATCCGGCCGGCAGCCTCGACTGGCTGCTCAACGACTTCGCCCACGGCACGCCCGGGGTTCAGCACGCGCTGGCGGTCTCCGCCGACGGCATCGTGGTGGCCACGTCCCGGGATCTGGGCGAGGAGCAGGGTGAGCAGCTCGCGGCGGTGGCCGCCGGACTGGTGAGCCTGCTGGCCGGGGCCGCGCTGCTGCTGGACTCCGAGCCGGTGCGCAGCAACCTGACCGAGCTCGGCAACGGCTTCCTGTTCTCGATGGCCGTCAGCGACGGTGCCTCGCTGCTGGTGTACGCCGAGCGCGAGTGCGACATCGGGCAGGTCACCTACGCCATGGCCGAGCTGATCAACCAGGTCGGGGAGTCCCTGACGCCGACCGCGCGGGCCCGGATGCTGGCCCACGGCAACCTTCCGGGGGCCCGCTGATGGCGGCTCCCACGATCGCGGCGAAGATCGTCGTGGCCGGCGGCTTCGGCGTCGGGAAGACCACCCTGGTCGGGGCGGTGTCCGAGATCCAGCCGCTGACCACCGAGGCCGAGATGACGCAGGCCGGCATGGGGCTGGACGACGTCCACCTGATCCCGGCCAAGCGCAGCACCACGGTGGCGATGGACTTCGGCCGCATCACCATCGCCGAGGACCTGATCCTGTACCTGTTCGGCACCCCGGGCCAGGAGCGCTTCTGGTTCTTCTGGGAGGAGCTCTCACGCGGCGCCCTCGGCGCGGTGGTGCTGGCCGACGTCCGGCGCCTCGGCGACGCCTTCGCGGTCATCGACTTCTTCGAGGACCGCCGGATCCCGCACGTGATCGCGGTGAACCAGTTCGACGGCGCGCAGGTGTACGGGCACGAGGAGCTGCGCCAGGCGCTCGCCCTGGAGGACGACACGCCGCTGCTGATCTGCGACGCCCGGCGGCGCGACTCGGCCAAGGGGGTGCTGGTGACGCTGCTGGAGCACGCGATCACCCAGCAGCGGATGCGCGACGACCTGCCGCCCGACGACCGGATGAACTGATGGCGGCGGCCCGGGGCGGTGCCCCCACACCCGGCGCCGCCGCGGTTCGCCGCCGGGCGTTCGCCGCGCTGCTGCTGGCCGCCGCAACCGCCGCCTCGGCAGGCTGCGGCGTGCTCGGCGGCGGCTACGGCGGCGGTGGCGGCCTGGCGTACGGCGACCCCGCGGGCCGACCCGCCAGCCACACGCCGTTCCCGGTGGGGCTGCTGCTGGACACCTCCGGCACCAACGGCAGCGGCGGCATCGACGCCCGCGACGGCTTCGAGCTCTACGTCAGCCAGCACGGCGGCCGCCTCGGCGGGCGTCCGGCGCAGCTGACGGTCTCCGCCGAGGGCCCGACACCGGCCGCCACCGCGACGACGATGCAGGACATGGTCGCGCACGGCGTGCAGACGGTCATCGGCCCGATCGACTACGCGGGCTACGAGAGCGTGGCGCCGCTGGCGGATGCCGCGCACGTACCGCTGATCGGCGTGGTCGCGCGCCCGGACCTGACGGACATCAGCTACGTGTGGAACGTGGCGTTCCTGTCCACGGAGCCGGGCGTGGCCATCGCACCGTTCATCTACAACCACGTCAAGTCCCCGGTCTTCGCCATCGGCGGCAACTACCCCGGCGACTGGGAGCAGGTGCGTGGGTTCGTCGACTCCTACACCACCCTCGGCGGCAAGCTGGCCAACACCGGCGGCCAGCCAACCTTCACCCCGGCGGCGACGTTCACCCCGGCCAACGACACCACCGACTTCACCCCGTACTTCCAGGCGATCAAAGACTCCGGCGCGAAGGCGGTCTACTGCGCCTTCACCGGCGCCGAGGCGGTGCGCTTCGTGCAGCAGTACGCGCGCTCGCAGGTGAAGGACATGCCGCTGTACGCGGTCGGCCTGGTGACCGACGGCCCGCTGCTGAAGCAAGAGGGCCCGGCGGCCACGAACATCACCTCGGTCCTGAACTACTCCCCCGACGTCGACACCGCCGCCAACCGCACCTTCGTCTCAGCCTGGGCGGCAGGCCACGACGGCCAGGAACCGAGCGTCTACGCCCTGACCGGCTACGACGCGGCGGCACTCCTGGACCAGGCCGTCGCACAGGCCGGCCCGAACGCGGACGCCGCAGCGGTGAACGCGGCGATCGGCGCCCTGGGCCGGATCGACAGCCCGCGCGGCGCTTGGCAGCTGGCTTCGACGACGCACGCACCGATCCAGAAGTGGTACCTGCGGCGGGTGCAGGTGGACGGGACGTCGCTGGCGAATGTGGAGATCGAGGAGTTGGCTACGCTGCCGGACTGATGGAGGGGCGGGCGGCGGGGACGGACAAGACCACGCCAGCCCAGCTGTGCCCAGACTGCCGGCCCCGATCGGATCCGGCGCCAGGGCAGCCACGGTGGTGACGGGCCAGCCTGACCGGTGATGCGGTTCGCCGTGTCCGACCGGACCATGCGGGGTGTTGGTTCTGGGTCCCTCGCCGCGTCAGCGGGCGCAGCCAACCTGCCCGGTTTGGCGGTGTCAAGCCGGACGAGGCTGGACCACAGCAGCTGTGATCCGGCTTGATTCCGCCAAACCGGGCTGGTTCCGTTTACGGCGATGACGCGGCGAGGGACCCAGAACCTCGGCGACCACAAGCATCACCGCCAGCATGCAGCGCAACGCAGGCAACAGCGGATAGAAAGCCGAACAGTCGCGGGCCGCCGGCATCAAGCCCGACGCGCGGGTCGCCCCCTCGTCGAGGAGGCCCGCCAGAGGCCTCAAGGCGCCCACCAAACGCGGCAGACGCCCGCCAGACCAAACGTGTGCGCAGTGACTCGGACCGGCGCGCGGTCGTGTCCGCGAACACCGGCGGCCGCCAGCGCGACCTGCGGCGCTGAACCGAACTGCGTCCCCCTGCGAGGCCATCCAACCATGTGCGAAGCCGTAAAAAGCCTCTAACCCCCAAGAACACACCGCCGCCCACCGACAAACCGCAGTAGCGCCTACCCCCCAGCGACCCAGCGAGCTCAGCCCCCGCAACGCCCGCCCGCCTGCAACGATATTTTAAGCTGAGCCCTGACACGGGGGGGCTCTAACACGGGGGTCTGTAATGACAACGACAACACACACCACACGAATCGGCGTAGTCGGCGGCAGCATCGCCGGATGCGCCGCAGCGCTAGCAGCCGCGCAGGCGGTACCGGACGCGACGGTAGTCGTATTCGAACGCTCAGCCGGCGAGCTCCGGGACCGCGGGGCCGGCATCGGCATCCAGCACGAGCGGTTCGCAGAGCTGGTCGCCGCAGGCCTGCTCGATGCCTCGCTCCCCGCCACGACCAACACCGCGCGGGAGTGGTACGCGTGGGGCGGCGAGGCGTCCGGCCTCGGAAAGCTGATCTGGCCACAGCCCTTCCCGTTCAACGCCTACAACTGGGGCCACCTGCACCGGTCGCTGCGTGGGCGACTGCCTTCGCACGTCGAGTACCGGGGCGATGCGCGGGTGGTCTCGGCGTCGCCCACCGAATCCGGCGCATCAGTCACGCTGGCAGACGGCACCGTCGAGCACTTCGACCTACTCCTCGGCGCCGACGGCTACCGCTCCGTGGTGCGAGAGGCGATGTTCCCAGGCGTCGTGCCGGAGTTCGCGGGTTACCTGTGCTGGCGCGGGCTCTCGGACTTCGCAGAGCTCGAAGGACTCCCGACCGACTCGTTCTTCACAGTCGGCTTCCCGCACGGCCACCTGGTCGCGTACCCGATCCCCGCCGACGACGGCCGCCGACAGTTCAACTGGGTACTGTACTCGATGGTCCCGCCGGAACTGACAGGCGACCTGCGCACCGCGACAAGCATCCCGCCCGGCGCGGCCTCCGATGGCCTCCTGGATTTCATGGACGCCCTGCTCACCCGCGAGCTACCGCCGCTCTGGGCCGCAGCGCTCCGCAAAACAGCTCTCGAAGACGTCTTCATCCAACCCATCTACGACTTCGAAGCCCCCGCCTACGCCAAGCACCGCATGCTCCTCCTCGGCGACGCCGGCGCGGTAGCCCGCCCCCACGCAGGCGCCGGCGCAGTGAAAGCCATGCAGGACGCCGCCACCCTCCTGCGCCTGTGGCCCACCGCCACCGACCTCGACGACCTCGCCACACGCTACGACGCGGCCCGCCGCCCCGCCGGCCACGCCGTCGTCGCCCTGGCCCGCCGCATCGGCGAGGCGCAGGTGCTGCACACGCCGGACTGGTCGGCGTTCGACGAAGCGACGTTCGTCCCCTGGCTCACCGCCCAGATGGAACTGCCGGACGGGACGGAAATCGGCGGACGGCGGTTGTGACGCTGGCCGTTATGACACCGGTGGTTGATCGACCCATGACACAGGTCATGCCAGGGTCGTGATACGCGGCAATGCCGAAACGGCACATCAGAGCCCTACGCTCGCACCATGAAGACCGTTTCGAAGACCGCCGCCCTCGCAGCGGTGGCGCTCGCCGCGACGCTGGCGGCCGGTCCGGCCGCGACCGCGACCGCTGCGACCGCTGCAACCGCCGCGACCGCCACCGCCACCGCGGACACCGGCGCCAAGCCGACGGCGATGACAGCGACGGCGACGGTGACGGTGCACGCCGACCAAGCCCTCGCCCGCGTCCCCGACGCCCCGATCGGCAGCAACGACTGGGACTCGGATCCGAACATCACCAACCCCACCACCAGCGCACTGCTGAACGCCGCCGGCCTGCGGGTCCGCGAGCTCAACACCGGCCCGTTCGACGATGTCTACCGCTGGCAGACCGACACCGACGACGCCAACCCGGTCACCGCCAAACTCGGCCCGGACAATCCGCTGCCGTGGCAGACCTGGGTACGCCAAACCGAACAGACGCACGCGCAAGCGATGATCCACGTCAACTACGGCAGCACCGCCACTGACGGCCCCGGCGGCACCGACATCGGTCCCCAGGAGGCGGCGGCCTGGGTGCGCCAGGCGAACATCGTGGACCACGACCACATCAAGTACTGGACCATCGGTGAAGAGGTCTGGGGCAACGGCTTCTACACCAGCTTCCCGGCGTTCGAACCGGACAACCACCCGGACAAGAGCCCCACGGCCTACGGACAGAACGCAGTCCTGTTCGCCAAGGCGATGAAGGCCGTCGACCCCAGCATCAAGGTCGGCGTCGAGATCTCCCCCTTCGCGCCCACCGCCGGACAGCCGGACTGGAACGGGCCGCTGCTCAAGGCGGCAGGCTCAGCCATCGACTTCGTGGACGTGCACTGGTACCGGCCGCCCTTCATCGACACCAGCGACGCCTCGCTGTTCAAGGTCCCGGCCCGGATCCCCGCCGAGATGGCGTCCATCAAGGCCGACATCGCACAGAACGCCGCCGCGCACGCCGGACACATCCAGGTCATCGTCGGCGAGACGAACACCGCGGGCTTCGACCCCGGCGTCCAGAGCGTCACCACGCCGGACGCGCTCTACGCGGCCGACGACGTGGCCACCTGGCTGGAGCAGGGGGCATCACAGGTCGACTGGTTCAACACACACATCGGCGCGGTCCAGGACGCAGCCGGCTCGCCGGACGACCCCGACGGCCACGGCTACGGCGACTGGGGCCTGCTCTCCTCCGGCGTGAACAGCTGCGTGACCAACGCCCAGGGCACCAACGTGTGCGAGCCACCCGTGAACACACCCTTCCCGGCCTACTACGCACTCAGCCTGACCAGCCGACTGGCCAGCCCAGGCGCGACCCTGGTGCAGACCTCCACGTCGGGCACAGGCACGGGCACCGGCACCGGCACCGGCACCGGCACCGGCAGCACCGCGATCGTCACCCACGCCGCCGTGCAGCGCAACGGCGATCTGGTGGTACTGATCGAGAACGAGGACCCGGCCGCGACGCACACCGTGCAGTTGGACTACACGGGTTACCGGGCGCTGCCGCTGGCCCTCAGCTATCGCTACGCGTCGGGAAGCAGTGGCATCGCCACCTCGATCGGGTCGTCCGGCAGGACCCAGCTGCCTCCGTACAGCCTGACGGAACTGGTTCTGTCGCGCATCTGACGACGATCCACGCCACCGTCAGCGACTGAAAATCACGAAAACATCTGCCGCACCACACTCAGAGAAGCCGGGAATCACCTCGGTTCACCGGTATCCGTCAGGAGACGTATGCCAGACTGATATCAGGGCCGTTCGACATTCAACAGTCCCGTTCACGGCGAGAACACGGCCATTTCAGTTCAGCACGGAAAGTCTCGTTGTCAACGACTGTTGGGGGACTCGAGTGGGCATCCGCCAGTTGATCGACGGCATCATGGCACGGGACGCCGACGGCATCGTCGCCGTTGAAGTTCCCGTCTTGTCGCCCGGTACGCCCGAGCCGCAGCGCACGCTGTTCGCCCCCGGCCAGGTCTACCTCGAGGTCCGGCTGCAGCAGATGTGGCTCACCCGGGCACGGGAGCTGTGGCGCGAGTTCCTGCCGTTCGGCACGGTGGTCACCGAGTTCATCCACAAGGGAAGACCGGTCTCGGTGCCCACCGTCCTGAGCAGCGCCGAGCTGAGCCGTCGATTCCAGATCACCGGCGCGCACGACGCCGTCGAGATCAGCGATGTGCGCGTCGCGGGTCCCGTCCCGTACGAGGGAGACGAGATCAGCCTCCTCGTCGCGTTGTTCCGCGCCAAGTCGGCCGACTGGGTCGCCCGGTCGCTCCGGGTGGTCGAGGACGTGGCCAACGCGGTCGGGTTCGTCGGGCTGGCCAGCGCGGTTCCGGTGGCGGATTCGCTGATCCGCGCGATCGATTCGTTCATGGACTCCTCGGACATCGAACTTCGGGTGGGTGCGTATCGCTCGTGGAAGGCGTCGGACGACGACGGCGCGATGGCTCCGCTGCACTACTGCGTCATGCGCAGGCCTCGCGCCAAGACGTCGACCGCCGAGCTGGCCAAGCTCCGGGTCGTCGACGGGCGGTTGTGCCAGATCGCGGCGGACGGCGTCAGCTACGAGCCGTATACGGAGCACGACTTCATGCTGATCAGCATCGAGGCCAAGCGCCGCAGGGACGACTACAGGCAGCTCGAGTTCTACTCGCTGTGGCAGCAGACGAAGGAGCACGTGATCGCCGGCGATCTGCCCTCCGCGCGGCGGAGCTGGCGACGGACCGCAGGCGCGATACACACCGATGATCTGACCCGGCCTCAGCAGGAGGTGCTGTACAACGAGTACCAGCGACTCTTCGCCGACTTGGTCGAGCGTTTTGCGGTCCCGAAAGCTTCGACGTTCCGAAACGGAGAAGACGTCGAACAGCCATGGCAGGTGGAGGACGACCCCGCCGCGCTTCTCGACGCCGCCGAGACGAGTCTGTCGTGAATCAGACCCGGGACGGGGTCCCGGCCGAGGCGGGATTGCTGGCGGTCATTCAGCAGGCGCATCAGCTGCTCGGAATGGGACGCAACGAGGACGCACACACTGTGCTGTCCGCCTTTCGCGAGGCCGCGGACTCTGCGAACCCGGTGGTTCGCTTCGCGTTCTTCCGGCTCTTCGGTCAAGCCGCACGCCTCGCGAGGCAGTTCGACGAGGCACGGCTTGCCTACACCACAGCGCACGAAGCCGCCCAGCAGACCGGTGACCTCAATGTGATCAGCGGCGCCCTGGAAGGGCTGGCCCTGGTCGAATACGCCGACGAACGCTTCCCGGAAGCCGATCAGTACATGACGGCGGCTGTTTCGATGGCACGTGAGTCCGGTGACCCGATCGGCCACTGGGCCACGGTGAACAACTACGCAGCCATCCTCTCGAAGAGAGACACCCCGAAAGCCGTGGAGCTTTATCAGGAAGCTCTCTCGATACCGGGTGTCGACGCACTTCGCCGGGGAATATCCGCGGACAATCTCGGTGTCGCGCTCATGCGGCAGGAGCGGTTCACGGAAGCCGTCGAGCAGAGTAAAATCGCAATCGCCTTGCTCCACAAAGCAGGAGCGCGCTTCGATCTGGTCACGGCCATACACAATCTTGCGAAGTGCTGTCTAGCGTTCGATCCCGAAGCCGCGGCGCCGGTTTTCGTTCAGGCCCACGACCTCGCCCACCTGCTGTTCGAACAGCTCCCGGTCGAGCACTACACGACCGCACACGCGGTGCGCGTGCAGCAGATCGAGGAGGCGACCAGGGCTCGAATATCGAAACGAGACGGCGAGCTCTCGGCGTTCACCGAGATCATGATCTCCGCGCGGGCGGCGATGGAAGCCACCGAGCACGGCGAGCACCTGGTCTCGGATCACAAATACTCTGACGCCGAGTTGCAGCTACGGCAGGCGGAGGCCAGATGGACGCACCTTGAGGCGCATCACTGCCTTCCCCGTGTATGGATCGGCCTCGGCAACGTATACATGGAATCCGGGGACTACGAGGCTGCCTGGCAGCACCTTGAGCGGGCGAAGCAGCTGGCGAACCAGTTGGGTGACGCGCCGCTGGAGCTGCTGGCCCTGGTCAACCAGTGCAGTCTTGCCACCCGGTCCGAACAGTTCCACGAGGCAGAGACCCTGCTGCTTCTGGCAAAGGCGCGCGGGCTGAAGAAGCTCATCGCGAATCACATCACCGAACGCATCGTCGAGTGGTCACTCGAGCTCAACCGACCCGCACACATAGGTGTGCCTGTCGATGACGGCACCGCGGGAATCCTCGACGGCATAGCCAGCACCCTCGCAGGCTCCTTCGGCGCTACTGAACTCGAAGAGCTCTACCTGCGCAGTAGCGTCAACTCCGGCCGGCTGTTCGCCGATTCCCATCCGGCCCGCCTTGCCTATCGGCGCAGCCGACTGCTCGATTTCCTGCTTCGCCACGGCAGGGACGAAGAAGCGGCACAGCTCGTGGCGGAGCTCGAGGCGTCTCTGAACGAAAGCACGGACGTCGCGTTGACGTTCGTCGTCAACACCCGCCTGGGCCGGCTCGAATTCGACGAGGGCCACTGGAACGAGGCTGCACTGCGGCGGCTTGAAGAAGCCTGTTCCGCGTACGACCGACTCAGGCTTCAGAGTGTGGGCGTGGGGGAAGTCGGCCGGTTCGATTCGTTGACAGATCCTCCGCACTCCCAAGCGGTCGAGATGGCGATCGCGGTCGGCCCTCCGGAGCGGGCGTTCGAGCTGTTGCAGACCGCCAAGTCGCGCGCCCTGCTCGACACGCTTCGCGACCGGCCTCCCACCGCGACCGACGATGTTCTGCTCACTGAAGAAGCCGAACTCTGGCAGAAGCTGATGCGGTTACGCACCAAATCCCTCAGTAAAACGGGCGAGAACCTCTCAGCCGGAGCGCATACCAATCTGATCTTCCGCGCCGGTGAGGAGACTGAACGCCTACAGACCCGCTTGGAGGCGATCTGGACGGCACTGGCCGACAGCCATCCCGAGGTACGCATCCACCGCACTGCGACGCCGTCCACGGCGCAGGAGATAGCGTCTCTGCTTTCGAAGCGTGAAGACGCGGTGCTCGCCGAGTTCTTCGTGGGCACCAAAGGCGTGTACGCGTTCATCGTCAGCGCGGAGGAGATCGCGGTCCAGCTGGTCTTGGACGCGAAGGACCACGACCTGGACGAATTCACCGCTCTTGCCAGACAAGGCAATATCGAGTCGTTCGACCGTCTGCTCGCCCATGCCGGCTATGTTCGGCTCGTCGAACTAATCAATAGGATCGGTCGCCGCGTATATATCGCGCCGTATGGCATGTTGCACTTGGTGCCGCTGCATCTCGCTTCTGAAAGCGGCCAGCCCGTGCCGCGCCCGAGAACGTACTTGGTGCCCAGCGCCTCACTGCTGCGCACGGTGCACAGCGAAACCGCGGCGAACAAGACGAAGCTGGTCATCGCTGGCGACCCGCTCGGCGACCTGCCGTTCGCCCGGGGGGAGTCCGCCGGCGTCGCCGCCGCCTTGAACGGCGCGGCAACGAACGGACTGGCGGCGAACGGAGTCGTTCGCCACGGCGGCGGCGTGACCTTCGACTGGCTCGCCGAGGCACTCGACGGCGACGTCCGGCTCGTCCACCTGGCCTGTCACGCAGCCTTCGACGACGCGCGGGCGGAACGCTCGGGTTTGCTGCTCTCAGGTGCCGACGGCAAGCCGGACCGAGTCGTCCTGCAACGTCTCGCCTCGCTCAACTGGTCGGGGGCGCTTGTCGTGCTCAGCTCCTGTCAAAGCGGCATGCACCGAGTGCGGACCGGGGACGAGCTGACCGGCATCGCGAGCACCTTGCTCGCTGCCGGGGCCACTGCGTTGGTGACCACGTTCCGGCCGGTGCCCGATCTCTCCACAGCGGTGCTGATGTTGTGGTTCTACGAACGGTTCGCCGAAAACGCCGACTGGTCGTTGGAGTCATTGAGCGACGCGCTGGCGGCTGCACAACGCCGCGTCGCGACCGCTGCCGCACGGGACGTCGCCTCGTGGGTCCGGATCAAAGCCGAGGAACGCCAAGTCGACCTCGCGGTCGCGTACGCGCTTCTCTCCAGAGCCCATCGGACAGCAGGCGAGATGGACCTGTTCGTGTCCTGTCAAGAACGCCTCGGTCAGGCCTTCGCCGCCCAACTCGGGGACGACTCCTACGAGGACGTGATCCGCCTCGCCACGACGATCGGCCCGGAGTATGCAAAGCAGCCGTTCCACGCTGCCGCGAACTGGGCACCGTTCTCCATCACGACAGGCGCGGCGACCTAGCACCCGTCCGAACTCCGTCGGCGAAGCAGGTCGATCGTTGCCCGTTGTGTAGTCGCGGCAACGATGGACACGCAGGGTGAGGCACTGGTTGAATCCTCAGCGGACTATCTCAGAGGACGAAGATAGACGCCTGGGGGCGCCATGAGATCCGTCAGGCTCAACGTCACGGTGCCGCCGGCCGTCACGGCGCTCGCTGAGCAGCGCGCGCTCGGGGCGCGAAAGGCCGTCTTCTGGCGGCGCGCGGCACCCGCGCTGCTGCTGTGGCCGATCACCGTCGTGGTGGTGGCCCTCGCGGTCACCCTCGGGTTGCTCGGCTGGCACGGGCCGGCCCTCATCCTGATCGCGGTCCTCCTGGTGGGGATCTCGCTCTGGCGGTACGGCGGCGATGCCGAATGCGTCGTCGTGTACGAGCACGGGCTCGCCTGTTGCATCGGGCGGCAACTGCGGTCTGTGCGCTGGGACGAGGCGCTGTACTCGTGGCGGGGCAAGGCCGACATGGCGATCATGCCGCAGAAGGACGCCCTGGAAGTGACGGGCGCCTCGGACACGCCGGATCTGACGGGGCCGGGCGGCCGCATCCTCCTGCGGCGGTACTCGGGGATCTACCGGATGCTGCAGCTCGTCGATGCCGAGTTGCAGCCGCGCGCGTTCGCCCGGGGTCAGGCGCGGCTCGCGGCCGGTGGACAGGCGGACTTCCCGCCGATGGCCGTCACCGCCGCCGGCGTCTTCGTGAACCCGGGGAAGGGCACGATCCACGCGCCGTGGGCGGCGATCGACTCGTACACGCACGTCGGAGGCGTCATCGTCGTCAGCGCCTTCGTCAACGACGCCGCGAAGGGCAGGATCGCCAAGCAGTGGTTCCAGGGGCTCGTCGCCGACGCGACCGCGGCCGACTGGTTGATGGACGCGACCAACCCCGACCCGGGCACGCCGGCGGCGGAGAAGGCCGCCGAGCTGCTGGCCGAGGACATCGCGGACGACGCGGCTGAGGTAGGGAAGCGCTGGCAGAAGCATCGTCGGCAGGTGGTCCTGCAGGGCGCCGCCTTCGCCGCCGTGGTGATCGGCGGCGCCGCGATCACGACGATCCACCTGCCCACGCACGGGCTCGGTTACACCGCAGCATGCAGCGGGCACGGGGCCTCCCGCGCCGCGGCCTACGTCCCAGGCGGCGGCGGGCCGCATCCCATCGACTTCGAAGGCGGCTCCGGCGGCTTCGCAGGAGTCAGCGACAATGCCGGAGTCCTGGACGGCGAGTACGTCGGGTGGGCCCCCGCGAAGGCGACCGACGTCCAGCTCGTCGCCTGCGTCACCGGAGTCCAGACCGACACTCTGCTTGCCAACTGCGTGTACGTCGGTGGAGCGAGCGTGCCGATGGACCTGGAGAAGTACACGATCTCGGTCTGGGCGGCACGGACCGGGGCGCAGGTCCTGGCACCCCGCGAGATCGACGGCGACGACTCGGTCTGCCCGGACACGATCACCACGGTGAACGGACGGGCACCGTCGGAGTTCTACTCCACGCTGTCTCTGACCACCGTCCAATCGGCGGTGGCCGCCGCCGTCACCAACTGACGTCCCGCTTCCCTCAGGGGCTCGTCACGACCTGCCCGGCGTAGGACAGGTTCCCGCCGAACCCGAACAGCAGCACCGGCGCGCCCGCCGGGATCTCGCGCCGCTCGACCAGCTTCGCCAGCGCGATCGGGATCGAGGCGGCGGAGGTGTTGCCGGAGTCGACGACGTCCCTGGCGATCACCGCGTTCACGGCGCCGAGCTTGGCCGCCAGCGGCTCGATGATGCGCAGGTTCGCCTGGTGGAAGACGACGCCGGCCAGGTCCTCGGGGCGGATGCCGGCGCGGTCGCAGACCCGGCGGGCCACGGCCGGGAGTTCCGTGGTGGCCCAGCGGAAGACGGTCTGGCCCTCCTGGGAGAAGCGGTTCGGGGTGCCCTCGATGACCACGGCGCGGCCGCGTTCGGGAACGGAGCCCCACAGGACCGGGCTGATGCCGGGCTCTTTGTCGGTGGCGGTGACGACCGCGGCGCCCGCGCCGTCGCCGACCAGGACGCAGGTGGTGCGGTCGGTCCAGTCGGTGACGGCGCTCATGAAGTCGGCGCCGACGACCACGGCGGTGGTGGCCTGGCCGCAGCGGATCGCCTGGTCGGCCAGGGCCAGCGCGTGAGTGAAGCCGGAGCAGACGACGTTCACG
Organism: Catenulispora rubra; assembly: GCF_015356825.1. Lineage (GTDB taxonomy): Bacteria > Actinomycetota > Actinomycetes > Streptomycetales > Catenulisporaceae > Catenulispora > Catenulispora rubra. Next base: position 34,441 of record NZ_JAACYW010000072.1, read on the forward strand.
TCGATGGTCGCCGGAGCCGTCATGCCCAGGCGCGCGGCGACGCGCGCGGCGGTGTTCGGGCTGGCCGCGCTGGCCGTGCTGGTGGCGACGAGGACCAGGTCGACATCGCTCGCCGCGATACCGGCACCGGCCAGGGCCTTGCCGGCGGCCATCGCGGCGAACTCGTCGACGGTCTGCCCGGGCTCGGCGACGCGGCGCGTGCGCACCCCCACCCGCGTGGTGATCCACTCGTCGCTGGTGTCGACCAGCTGCGCCAGGTCGGCGTTGGTGAGGACGCGGTCGGGCTGGCTGTGGCCGAGGGCTGCGATCCGGGAACCGGGCACGCGACGCTCCTTTGTCTGTTCGCGGAGCTGGTCGCTGCTCGCGGGGCGGGCGGTTGTTCCCTACTGATCCTCGCGTGCTGACATGCGGGGGTGCGGTCACCGGAAGCACCAAGGGGTTCGTGTCGGGTCTGGAGGGTTCCGCCATAGGCGGCCTATGCGGGAAATGGTGTGTGCTGCTGGAAATGGTGGCGGCGGCGGACAGGATGGGCTGTCCGCCGCCGTTGGTTTCCTGTGCGGGTTGCGCGCGCTACGCGTACTCGGGCGTCATCGCCGCGGCCATCCGCAGGTGCGTGCCGGCCTCGTCGGCGTGTCCCTGGCGCTCCAGGGTGCGGCCGAGCATCAGCCGCGCGTAGGAGTCGGACGGGTGGTCGGCGAGCGTCGCCTCCAGTACCTGGCGTGCTCGCCCCAGCTGCGCCGAGGCGAAGTAGGCCGATGCCGCGACGCGGCGGATGTTCGGGTCCTGAGCGTGCTCGGCGAGCAGGGGCTCCAGCAGGACGAGCGCGCCGAGCGGGTCGTTGAGGGCGAGGAGTTCGTCGGCCCAGCGGAGGCGCTCGACCTCGGGCGGGAGGCGGCGCGCGGCTTGGTTGGCGGCGCGGTCGGCGCTGGCGTCGGGGGCGTCGGCGGCGTCGGGGCCGTCGGACGCGCCGAGGAATTCGCCGATCGTCGCCGGCGACATCGCGAATTCCAGCAACCGGTCCTCGTCGGCGAGCGTCGGCGAGATCGTGATGCCGCGCGCCTTGCCGATCAGCAGCAGCTCGCGCAGCCGCGCGTGCCCGGCGTCGGATGCCAGCAGCGCCCCGGCGTCCGGGAAGCCCGCGCGGTCGGCGACGGCGGCCAGCTCGGCCAGGTCGCGGACGTCATGCGACGCCAGCAGCTCAGCGGCGACCCGCCCCTGCAACTCGACGCCGCCACGCTCCTCGGCGAGCACTAGCAGCCGCAGGGCGTCGCGCGGCGCGTCGGGATCGGCGGCGTCGGTCAGCAGCGGACGCCAGACAACCTCGGCGGCGACGTCACCCGCCGCCAACGCCACGCGCAGCCGCTCGGCCGCGACGTGGGTCCACGGGTTGGCGATGTCGGCCCACATCTCGATACGCATGTCGGACAGAACGCGCTGGCAATGGGGAACATTCCTGCCCCCTTAACGCACCCCGCCCCAACCGGGGGACAAACCACCCTCGTATCGATTATCGCGAAACGTCAACCGCCGAAGGAAGGCACCACCGCCGAAGTCCGCCCGATCGGACCAGCGATCGGACCAGCGCCGCCTACAGCTCCCCAGGCTGCGTGGCCGAGAACCGAGCCTCCACCGCCGCGTAAACGCTCTGCCGCGTCGGCTCCAAATCCAGCGCCGGCGGGCCGTCGTCGACGATGCCGCCGCCGCGCGTCGCCATGGCGTACATGCGGGCCTGGGGGGCCGGGGAGCCGGCGGTCGACAGGCCGGTGTCGGCCAGTTCCAGGAGCGCCGTCAGCTGGGAGCCGAGCGCGTCCGCGTACTCGCGTGCTCTACGGACCGCCTCGCCGACGGCCTCTGTGCGGGCCTTGCGGTAGACCTCCGAGTCGCGGCGGAGGGTCCAGTAGGGGCCGTCGATTGCGCGGCCTTCGCCGTCGGCGATGCGGGTGATCATCTCGCCGAGGACTGCGAAGTCCTTCACCACGAGGCGGATCCGGACCGTGCCCTGATACGGGCCTGTCTTGTCCGTGCGCTTGCGCCACTCCGGGTACACCGAGAAGCGGCCGGTTTCCAGCTTCTCCAGGGCGTCGCCGTAGTCGGCCTTGATCTGGTCGAGGAGTTCCTTGTTGCGCTTGGTCAGCTGCTCCAGGGCGGTGCGGCGGTCCTTGTCGCGGGCTGTGACCGTGACCGCGAACTCGCACAGTTCGGGGTCCGCTTCGAGGTTGGCCTCGCCGCGGACGCTGACGACGATGGGGTTGCCGGCGGAGTGATCGGTCTGATCGGTCATGACCGCCAGTCTGCCGTAGGGACGGGGTGCCGCGCCTGAGGAACTCAGGAGCGCACCAGGCGGGCGATGGCCTCGTTGGCTTCCTTGACCTTCGCGTCCGCCTCCGGGCCGCCGGTCGCCAGCGCGTCGGCCACGCAGTGCGCCACGTGCTCCTCCAGAAGGCCCAGCGCCACCGACTGCAGGGCCTTGGTCACCGCGGAGATCTGCGTGAGGATGTCTATGCAGTACTTGTCCTCCTCGACCATCCGCTGCAGGCCCCGCACCTGTCCCTCGATGCGGCGCAGCCGCTTGTTGTAGTCGTCCTTGCGGTCGGTGTAGCCGTGCATGCCCGGTGTCCCATCCGTCGTCGTCGCGCCTGGTGGATTACCCCCTAGGGGTAACTGGTCAGCCCGCTCCAGTGTTCCCGCGGATACCTACCCACAGTAACGGGCTGAACTGCGCCGACCCGTAAGATTAACGTCATGAGCCACTCCGATTCCGGCACCGCCCGGCCCATCACGATCGTCGGCAATCCGGTCCTGCACCACCCGTGTGCCCCGGTGGAGACGTTCGACGACCAGCTGGCGGTGCTCGTCGACGACATGTTCGCCTCGATGTACGCCGCCGAGGGCGTGGGCCTGGCGGCCAACCAGATCGGGGTGGCGCTGCGGGTGTTCGTCTACGACTGCCACGACGACGACGATGTCCAGCACGTCGGCCACATCGTGAACCCCGTGCTGGCCGAGCTGCCGGCCGACCGGCGCCAGCTGGACGAGTCCGCCGAGGGCTGCCTGTCGGTCCCCGGCCCGCACCACGAGCTCGCGCGCCCGGACTACGCGAAGGTGACCGGCGTGAACGTCAAGGGCGAGCCGATCACCATCGAGGGCACCGGCTACTTCGCCCGCTGCCTGCAGCACGAGTTCGACCACCTCGAGGGCCGCCTCTACATCGACCGGCTCACCAAGCGCCAGCGCAAGAACGTGCTGGCCGAGATGGAGCGGATGCAGGCGGAGAAGGCACAGAAGGCGGAAAAGGCCGAGACGGCGACCGCACCGGCGAACTGAACCAGATAGCCAAAGACCCAGATAACCAGATAGCCAGACAACAAGAGACGGAAAGATCGAAGGGCCCGCACATGCGGGCCCTTCGTCATGTCATCAGAACGCTCGCCGGGAGCGGCAGGCTCGTCACCCGCCCGACTGTGGCAGCAGTCCCCCGGTCGTCGTCGGCCGCCCGCCCGGCTGCGTAGGCCGCGACTGCGTCGTGCTCGTCCCCGGGGAGCCCGGCAAGTTCGACGTGCTCGGCGGGTTCCCCGACGTCGTCGACGTCGGCCCGCCGGTCCCGCCGGTCGCCCCAGTCGTGCCCGTCGTGCCCGTCGGCGGCGTGACCGGCGGCTGGTACGTGCTGGTCGGCGCCGGCGGCGACGGCAGGCCGGTCGGCGACTGGCCCGGCGTCGCGCCGGTGGTGTCCGGGGTCCCCGAGGGCGAGGAGCTCAGCGGGTTCATCGGCACCGCCTGGTTGTTCTGCGCCGTGAACGTGAACGCCTGCGCCTGCGTCCCGGCGACCGCCTTGTTCATGTACGCCGCCCACAGCGGCGCCGCCACCGCACCGCCGCCGACGGTGTCCTTGCCGGCCATCCCGTTGATCGACTGCAGTACCCCGCCGTCGGTCTGCCCCCAGACCGCGACCGCGGTCGACAGCGTCGGGGTGTAGCCGACGAACCAGACCGAGCCCAGGTTGGTGCCGTCGCCGGGCAGGTCGGTGGTGCCGGTCTTGCCGGCCACGTCGCGGCCGTCGGACAGCTGCGCGCCGCCGCCGGAGCCGTTGGTCACCACGCCCTGCAGGGCCCGGGTCACCTGGTCGGCGACGACCGGGGTGAAGGCCTGCTTGGCCAGGCTCTGGTGCGCGTACACGGTCTTGCCGCCCTGCACCACGCTGGCCACCGTGTAGGGGTCCACCTGCTGGCCGTGCGCGGCGAAGGTGCCGTAGGCACTGGCCATCGACTCGGGGTTGGTGGACACCACGCCCAGCGGCAGCGTCGGCAGCGACTGCTGGGCGGCGGTCACCGGGATGCCGGCGGCGCGCGCCGCGTCGGCGACCTTGGTCATCCCGATCTGCTGGCTCAGCTCGACGAACACCGAGTTGATCGACTGGTTCAGCGCGTACTGCACCGAGACCTGGCCGTAGCTGGTGCCGCCCTCGTTCGGGATCACCTGCTGGGAGTTGGGGAGGCGGTAGGGCGAGTCGCCGTTAAAGGTGTCGTTGAGCGTGCCGCCGTTCTGCAGGTACGCGGCCAACGCGAAGGTCTTGAACGACGAGCCCGGGGACAGCGTGCCCTGCCAGGAGGCGTTGAACGCCTGCTTGGCGTAGTCGTCGCCGCCGTAGAGGACGCGCACCGCGCCGTCGCCGGGGACCACGGTCGCGATCGCAGTGTGCACGTAGTTGTCCACGGACCGCTTGGCCGGGTTGAGCTTGCTGGTGATCTGCGCCTGCACCGCGGCGGCCGCGGCGTCCTGCATCTTGGCGTCGAACGTCGTGTTGATCGTGTAGCCGCCGGTGACCAGCTGCTCGCGGGTCAGGCCGGTCTTCGCCTCGGCCTCGCCGATGGCCGCCTCGACCAGGTACGGGTCCTGGTTGTCGGTCTGGCTGCTGGGCCGGGGCCAGGCCGCGAGCGCCGGGAACTGCTCGGCGGCGCGGTCGGTCTGGCTCAGCTTGCCCATCTTGACCAGGCCGTCGAGCACGTAGTTCCAGCGCGCCTGGAGCTTGGCCATGACGGTGGGGTCCTTGGGCGCCAGCTCGTAGTACGACGGGGCGTTCACCAGCGCGGCCAGCACCGCGCCCTCGCCGACGCTGAGCTGGTCCACGTCCTTGTTGAACCAGGCGCGGGCGCCCATCTCGACGCCGGAGGCGCCACGGCCGAAGTACACGGTGTTCAGGTAGCCCTGCAGGATCTGCGACTTGGGCTGCTGCTGGGAGATCTTCAGGGCTATGACCGCCTCCTTGACCTTGCGCGACAGCGTGCGCTCGTCGGTGAGGTAGGCGTTCTTCACGTACTGCTGGGTGATCGTCGAGCCGCCCTGCGTGGAGCCGCCGCCGAGGTCGTTGAGCAGGGCGCGGGCGGTGCCGGTGACCGAGATGGCGCCGTCGGACCAGAAGTTGCGGTCCTCGGCGGACAGGAAGGCGTTCTGCACCTGGGCCGGGACCTGCGAGAGCGGGACGTCCTGGCGGATCTCCGGGCCGCGCCGGCCGAGCACCACGCCCTTGTCGTCGACCACCGTCAGGTGCTGCTGGGTCACCGACTCGTTGATCGGCGGGATCTTGATCGAGGCGTAGACCGCCCAGGCTCCGCCGGTGACCAGCAGCACGAACGCGATCAGCGTGCTGGCGACCAGCCGCCAGGACGGCAGCCAGTGCCGCAGCCCGGACTTCCCACGGCGGGGATAGTCGATCACACGCAGGGCCATGGGGAACGGCTCCTCATCCGGGCCCCTGCCGACACGGCAGACCCCTTGCAGTCATTGTCTTCGGGCGTCAACACATCAGACCATCGTGAACTGAAAATACTGAGAAAATCCGGAGGAAACGGTCGTGATCCACCTCTCATCACGGTATGCGTCCCTCCGTGGACTCATCGAGTAGTTGCGAACTCTTCGCAACTGCAAAATAATCGCGTCTGGGGTGGGAAGGTGTCCTCCCCCGCCGCCGGCCCCGGCGGCGACCTTGTACCGAGCCCAGGGGGCGTCCCACGCCATGACCGCGACCACAGCAGGTGGCACCGACAGCACCGGCACCGCGCAGGCGGCTGGCGGGCCGGCCGGATCCCGGCTGGCCCGGATCCGGGCCAGCCTGACCCCCGCCGAGTGGGGGCGGGTCGGGGGCATGTTCGGGTTCATCGCGCTGCTGCACGTCGTCGGCTGGGGGATCCTGGCGGTGATCGTCGTGCCGGGCCACTACAAGCTGCAGGGCGGCCTGTTCGGCTTCGGCACCGGCCTGACCGCGTACACGCTGGGCATGCGGCACGCCTTCGACGCCGACCACATCGCGGCCATCGACAACACCACCCGCAAGCTGATGGCCGAGGGCAAGCGGCCGCTGTCGGTCGGCTTCTGGTTCTCCCTGGGGCACTCCACGATCGTGGTCGCGCTGACCCTGCTGCTCGGCCTGGGCCTGAAGGGCCTGGGCGTACAGCTGACCGACGACAAGTCCGGACTGCACAACTTCGGCGGCCTGGTCGGGACCACGGTCTCCGGCACGTTCCTGTATCTGATCGCGATCATCAACCTGGTGGTGCTGGTCGGGATCCTGAAGGTGTTCCGGCAGATGCGGCGCGGGGAGTTCGACGAGGCCACGCTCGAGGAGCACCTGAACAACCGCGGCCTGATGAACCGGTTCCTGGGCAAGGCGATGAAGGCGGTGAACAAGCCCTGGCAGATCTACCCGGTCGGCGTGCTGTTCGGCCTCGGCTTCGACACCGTGACCGAGGTCGGGCTGCTGGTCCTGGCCGGCACCTCGGTGGCCTCCGGGCTGCCCTGGTACGCGGTGATGTGCCTGCCGATCCTGTTCGCCGCCGGCATGTCGCTGCTGGACACCATCGACGGCTCGTTCATGAACTTCGCCTACGGCTGGGCCTTCTCCAAGCCGGTGCGCAAGGTCTTCTACAACATCACGATCACCGGTCTGTCTGTAGCCGTGGCGCTGATCGTCGGCACCATCGAGCTGCTGAGCATCCTGCAGGACAAGCTGAACCTGACCGGCGGCTTCTGGGACTGGGTGGCGCACCTCGACCTGAACAGCATCGGCTTCGCCATCGTGGGCATGTTCCTGGTGGTCTGGCTGGCGGCCGTGGCCGTGTGGAAGTTCGGCCGCATCGAGCAGAAGTGGACCGCGTCCCTGCCGGTGGCCGAGAAAGTTACCGACCAGTAGGATCATGGCATGACCGCAGCAGAGCAAGAGCCTTTCGACGTCGGCGCCTTCCTGACGGCCGCCGTCCCCATGGTCGGCACGCTGGCGCTGGAGTACGTCCAGACCTCGCCGGAGCGCGCCGTGCTGAAGTTCCGGGACCAGCCGGAGTACCGGAACCACATCGGCGGGCCGCACGCCGGCGCGATGTTCACGCTGGCCGAATCCGCCTCCGGCGCGATCGTCACCGCCGCGTTCGGCCACCTCATGGCTGAAGCCACCCCCCTGCCCACCACCGCCACCATCGATTTCAAGAAGGTCGCGCGAGGCGACGTCACGGCCACAGCAACGCTCGGCCGCCCCGTGGACGACATCATCGCCGAGCTCAAGGGCGGTACCCGCCCCGAGTTCCCGATCCATGTCGCCATCCAGCGCGACGTCGACGACGCCGTGACTGGCGAGATGACCATCATCTGGACCCTGCGGCCCAACAACTGAACCCCACCCACCGACGGCGCACGCGCTATCGGCCCCTGCTTATAGAACGTCGAGAACCCCGAAAAGGTTGCCATTCCGCGGTATGCAGGCCCGCCGGAGGATCTTCCCCCGGCGGGCCCGTCGCTGTTCAGGGAGCTGATTCAGTGTCAGGAGATGCCGCCGTGAGGTCGTGCCCGGGTCCGCGTCGGATGCCCGGTCACGACACGCACAGCACCGACCGTCACGACACGCACAGCACCGACCCCTGGGCTATCGCGCTGAGCACCCGTGCGCCGTCCTCCGCCACGGCGTACAGGTCGCACCGGCACACGGCCTGGCGGCGTCCGGTGTAGGTGACCTCGGCTTCGGCCAGCAGCGTCACCCCGGACGCCGGTCGGACGTAGCTGATCGTGACGCCGCTGGTGAGCACGTCCGGGCCGAGCGTCGTGCCGGCCGCGAAGGTGATGGCGTTGTCCGCCGCGTAGGCGAGCACGCCGCCGTGGACGAACCCGTTTTGCTGCTTGAGGTTCTCGCGGATGGGGACCGCCAAAATCGCGCGCCCCTTCTCGAAGACCTCCACGCGCGCCCCGAGGAGGACGCTGAACGGCTGTGCCGCAAGGACCATGCGCGCCGTTTCGATGTCGAGGGTGACCATGGAGGTCCATTGAGCGGATCGCAGGGCCCGGCGTCAAATCGGGGCCGGGGACCGCTCCCCGTGGCCGGGAGGCGCGAAAGCGCCACGGGTACCGTAGATTCCTGCCGTGGACCCCGACACCCTGCCCGCTCCCCTGCCCCGCGGCAACCACGGCCTGAGCCGCGAGGACGTCAGCGCGGCACAACGCGGGCGGCTGCTGAACGGGATGCTGGAGGTCGTGGCGGAGGGCGGCTACGCCGCGGCCACGGTCGGCGCGGTGCTGTCCCGGGCGCACATCTCCCGCCAGACCTTCTACGAGCACTTCACCGACAAACAGGACTGCTTCCTGGCGGCGTTCGACCGCTCCGCGGACAACTTCGCCCGCCTGATCGAGAAGTCCCTCGGCTCCCCCGGCGACCCGGCCCTGGTCCGCCTGGACCGGATCATGGAGGCCTACCTCGGCGCCCTGGCGGGAAACCCGACCAACGCCCGGGTCTTCATGATCGAGATCTACGCCGCCGGCTACCCCGCCGTCACCCGCCGCCTGGCCCGCGCCGAGGCATTCGCGATGAACCTGGCGCAGGCCGTCACGATCGGCCGACGCTGGCGCGGCGGCCTGGACCCGCTGTTCGTGGCGCGGGCCGTGACCGGGGCGGTCAGCGGGCTGGTGACGGAGCGGATCAACGCTGGGGAGGTTGCGGCGC
>NZ_JAACYW010000720.1 GCF_015356825.1 Catenulispora rubra
GTGTGGGACGGGTGGGGATCCGCAAGGGTTGGTGCGGCAGGCGGAGGTCCTGGCGGGGGCCGGGGCCTGGGTCTTCTTGTCGAATGCCGAGGCTGCGGAGGCGGCTGCGGTCTTGGCACGGGGTGGGGTGCCGCGTGGGGCTGTTGACCGTCACTGATCGCTACGACTGGCAGGACGTCGATGTCATTGCTCGAAGAATCTGGGCTCGAAGAATCTGGTTCCGCGATGCCTGACGCCGGCGTGTCCGAGGGCGCCGAGGCTGCTCCCCCGGTTGCGCGGCTTGCTCCTACGCATGTTGTCGCGGCCGGTGTCGCGGGGTTCGCCGACGATCTTGCCGCGCAAGGGGTGGCGGTGACGCGGGTTGACTGGCGGCCGCCGCCGGTGGGGACTGAGGGCGATCTCGCCGACGTGGCGCTGGATCGGCGGCGGGGTGAGGCCAATGCGCTGGCTGTGCGGCGGATGTTGGCGGCGGGTGCTGAGTTGGTGGATGTGCGGCCGGCTCGGGAGGTGCTCGGGTTGGCGCCGGGGCAGTTTCTGCATGCG
>NZ_JAACYW010000721.1 GCF_015356825.1 Catenulispora rubra
CGTTCCAGCCGGTGTTGCCGTTGGAGGTGTCGTAGACGGCGACGCCGGTGGCGGGGTCGGCGTCGGCGGCGACGTCGTTGTCGATGCGGTTGGAGCAGCCGGAGGGCAGGCTCAGTGCGGCCTGCCAGGAGGGCTTGGCCTCGTAGGCGGAGCAGCCTGAGCCGGTGCCTTCGGAGCCGGTGGTGGTGTTCCACACCGATTCGGTCCAGCCGCGGGAGTTGGAGGAGGTGGTCAGGTTGGTGCCGCCGACGGAGACCACGTTGGGGGAGGTGGCCGGGTAGCTGACGCCGTAGTCGGAGTCGCCTGCGGAGACGGTGGTGACGATGCCGGAGGCGTGGATGAAGTAGCTGGTGTCTTGGGAGGTTTCGGTGGAGGATTCGGAGCCGCCCCAGGAGTTGGATATGTAGCCGGCCAGGCTGGCGGCGGTGTTTTGGGCGATGAACAGGCCGTTGCTGGAGTCGTCGTTGGCTTCGACCAGCACGATCTTGCACAGCGGGCAGATCGCCGAGGCCATGTCCAGGTCGAGCGAGGACTCA
>NZ_JAACYW010000722.1 GCF_015356825.1 Catenulispora rubra
TCGCTCGATCTGGTCGCAGTCGCGTCTGGCCTGGCTGGTGGCGCCGGCTTTCGCCGCGTCGGCGGCCGAGGCGTACTGGATCGGCGCGGGGCAGCGGGCGGCGTAGGCCGCCAGCCGCCCAGCGCGCCGCTCGCGCAGCGCCGACCACCCGGCGCGCAGCGCCGCGATGTCGGAGGCCAGCGGCTTTCCGGCGGCCAGCTTGCACAGCGCGGCGAAGTCCTCCACGTCGCGGTCGTCGACCACGTCGGCCAGGCGCGCGTAGGTCAGCCAGGAAGCGGCCGGCCGTTCGGCCTCGGCGAAATCCCGGGCGCTGCGGCGGATCTTCTGATCCAGCATCGCCGCCGCCATCCAGGCGGCGTGCTGCGCGGCTGGGAGGGCGAGGTGGCAGCGCAGGCAGATCTGGTCGTACACCTCGGCCAGCCGGTGCCTGGTCTGGGTCGCCCCGGCCGGGGCGTGCTGGCAGCCGCCGGAGCGCTCGACTTTGGGCAGGTGCAGTTGGGGGCGGCCGGCCTGCGTGAGCAGCAC
>NZ_JAACYW010000723.1 GCF_015356825.1 Catenulispora rubra
GGGTCCTTCGAGGAGGGCGGCGGGGTCGACTTGCTCGCCGACGAGGACTGCGAGTCGTTGATGGAGCCGCCGCTGGGGCGGTCCGCCGGGGAGGTGCCGCCCTGCGCGATCGGGTCGCCGCTGGGCCGGTCGGTGTCGCCGGAGCTGGTCCCGGCTCCGGTGGAGGAGATCACGGCGCTCTTCGTCAGCTGCCCGGGCGGCTGAGTGGCGGTGCTGCTGCAGGCGGCGCAGACCAGGGCCGCCGCGACTGCGGTGGCGGCGGCCCTGGCCGGTGCTACGGTCCCCCGGATCGGCATGGATGCCACTGTAGCCAAGTGGACAGCCATGCGGGAGGACTCGTTTTCGTGCACGCGGTGTGCGGCGCGACCCCTCCACCGTATCCGGCCGGGGCGGCTTTTCGCTTGATAACAGGTGAAAATCAGGGGTTCTTCACTCGAAAGTGGGTTGTGCCCTGATGTAAGGCCGCGTCGATCTTACCCGGTGCGCGTCGGGGCTCGATCCCGCGGGGTCCGGCAGGGTTCGG
>NZ_JAACYW010000724.1 GCF_015356825.1 Catenulispora rubra
GCCAAGGGCCTCTGCGACGAGGTCGGAAGCGTCGGCCAACTGGCTGCCATGCCCGACACCGTCGGCGCCACCGCCTGGCAAGCCGCCCTCAGCGCCTACGTCGCCGGCGCCACCGACGCCCTAGCCGCCGCCAGCAACCACCCCGCCTACTACCAAGCCGCCCAAGCCCAACTCGCCCAAGGCGAACAGGAACTCGACGCGCTCTCCGCACGCATCATCGCCACAACCCAGCGCTAAGCGAGAACCGAGATCCGAGAACCGCCAAGCAGCAGCACGCGGTCAACCGGCAGGCAACAGGCGGCAGGCGGCAGCAAACAGCCAGCCGCCAGCAGCAGCGGTCACCGGCAAGCAGTCAGCGACCAACCGGTCGGCACTCGGCAGACAGCTAGTCGGCGGTCTGCGGGTCAGAGGCCAGCGGATCGGTGCTCAACAGCCTGCGCTCGGCGGTCGGCGATCAGCAGGCAGCCGGTCAGCGGTCAGCGGTCAGCGGTCAGCGGTCAGCGGTCACCCACCCCTACCG
>NZ_JAACYW010000725.1 GCF_015356825.1 Catenulispora rubra
GTTGCTGCTCACGTTGTCGCGCAGCCGGTGGAAAGCGCCGATCCAGCCGATCTCCGGCACGCCGTACTTCTCGCCGATGATCCGCAGCCGGATCCCGGTCTCCGGGATGAGGGACTCGCCGATGGTGAACCGGGGGTGGGTCGCGCCCTCTAGAAGCAGGGTCCTGACACCGTGCCGGGCCAGGATGCACGCCAGCATGGAACCGCCGATCCCCGATCCGAGGATGGCCACGTCATAACGGTCGTCGGTCACGGATACCTCAACCTCACTGTGCGGGAGACGGCAGGGACGCCTCTGGCGGACCCTCGTCTCTTCAGCGTGGCCAAGGCGCGCCCGCGAAGCCTTCTCCGGCGTTGCCCGGGAACTGGGCACGCAGAGAGAAGACACCGTCACGGCCCGCACGCAGGATGTCTCTTGCTCTGGACCGCTCATCCGCCGATCAGGAGGCACGGACATCACTATGGGGAACACATCCGCACGCGGCGGCGCGGTCCGCGGCTTCGAGCACCCGGCCGCGTTC
>NZ_JAACYW010000726.1 GCF_015356825.1 Catenulispora rubra
CGAAGCCGGTGGCCTAACCCTTGTGGAGGGAGCCGTCGAAGGTGGGACCGGCGATTGGGACGAAGTCGTAACAAGGTAGCCGTACCGGAAGGTGCGGCTGGATCACCTCCTTTCTAAGGAGCCTCTCACTGCGGAGCACGCACCACAGGGTGTGTGGTTTCAGTGCAGGGTCGTCCGGTTGGTTCCAGCGTATGTCTGGACGCCGGCGCTCAAGGGTGGAACATCGAAGACTTAATCGGCTCGCCTCTCACGAGGTGAGCCTGTTCTGGTTCGGCACACTGTTGGGTCCTGAGGAAACAGCCGAAAGGTTGTCTTCTTCAGTACCGGATCTTCTCTGGGTTCCATACCGCGTCGCGCTGCGACGGCCGGTGGTTCCGAAGCGGGGGAGATGAGCCGGTGGGTGTTTGAGATCTGAACAGTGGATGCGAGCATCTTTGTGGCCAAGTTTTTAAGGGCGCACGGTGGATGCCTTGGCACCAGGAGCCGATGAAGGACGTGGTAGACCGCGAAAGGCCT
>NZ_JAACYW010000727.1 GCF_015356825.1 Catenulispora rubra
CCGCCGACTGGCCGTCCATCACCGCCGAGCTCGACGCGTACGGCTGCGCCCCCACCCCGCAGCTGCTCACCCCCGAGCAATGCGGCGCCATCGCAGCCCTCTACGACCGCCCCGAACTCTTCCGCACGACCGTCGACATGGCACGCCACCGCTTCGGCTCCGGCCAGTACCGCTACTTCACCCACGACCTGCCCGACACCGTCGACACCCTGCGCCGCGCCCTCTGGCCGCACCTGCTCCCCATCGCCCGCGACTGGGCCGCGCGCCTGGGACGCCCCGCACCGTGGCCTGACGACCTGGACGAATGGCTGGCGCAGTGCCACGCCGCCGGCCAGGCCCGCTCGGCGCAGATCCTGCTCCGCTACGGCCCCGGCGACTGGAACGCCCTGCACCGCGACATCTTCGGCGACCTGGTGTTCCCGCTCCAGGCGGTCATCGGCCTGGACGCCTACGGCACCGACTACACCGGCGGCGAGTTCCTGCTCGTCGAGCAACGCCCCCGCGCCCAATCC
>NZ_JAACYW010000728.1 GCF_015356825.1 Catenulispora rubra
GTATAAGAGCCAGGGGGAGCGTTGGCGATGCTGGCTCCGACGGGGGTGCGGCTGGCTTGTTGGCTGGCGATGTCGGTTCCGGCGGCGCGTCCGGCAATGCCAGCCGCGACGCTGCGGGTCTGAGCGTCGGCGCGGGCACCGGCGATTCCGGTCCGGGCGCCGACGCGTCCGGCAGTGATGCTGATTCTTTCGGCGATGTTGCTGGCTCGCTTGCTGGCGGCGACGCTGCTGGTTTGAGCCTCGGCGCGGGCACCGGCGATTCCGGTCCGGGTGTCAGCCGGTTTGGCGGCGATGCTGATTCTTCCGGCGGCGCGGCTGGCTTGCTGGCTGGCGATGTCGTTGGTGCCGCTGACCGGGGCAGCGGCGCGGCTCCCAGCGGCGCCGCCGCGTCGGCTGAGGCAGCCGCTGCCTCGCCCGCCGACGAGCTCACCCAAGTCCGCGCGATCCTCTTCGCCCTCGGCGACCCCAGCGAAATCGTCGCCGCCGCCCTCGCCGACTACCCGCCCTCGGC
>NZ_JAACYW010000729.1 GCF_015356825.1 Catenulispora rubra
TCACCCCCTCCACAGCCCGCTTCCCCACACCAGCCGACCTCATCGCCTTCCTCGCAGAAGACAACAACCAGCCCACCGAGATCAAACCAGCGTGTTAATAATCTGCGAGCCCTTACGGCTTCGCGCACGGTTGGATGACCTCGCAGGGGGACGCAGTTCGGTTGAGCGAGTCATTTCGCGCTGGCGGCCGCCGGTGTTCGCGAACACGACCGCGCACCGGTCCGGGTCTCTGCGGCGGTGCGTTGGCGGGTGGCGGTGTTCGCGTGCAAGACCACGCATGAGCCCGAGTCACTGCGCACGCGTCATGCGGGCGGGCGTCTGCCGCGTTTGGTGGGTGCGTTGAGGCCTCTGGCGGGCCTCTTCGACGAGGGGGCGACCCGCGCGTCGGGTTGTTTGGTGGCGGTCCGCGACTGTTCGGCTTTCTATCACGCTGTTGCCTGCGTCGCGCTGCATGCTGGCGGTGCTGCTTGTGGTCGCCGGGTTCTGGGTCCCTCGCCGCGTCATCGCC
>NZ_JAACYW010000073.1 GCF_015356825.1 Catenulispora rubra
CCTCCGCGCCGCCGGACAACACCCCGCCGGCCGGCGCCACCGGGCAGGACCCGCCCCCTCCGGCCGGCACCCCGCAGTTCTATGTGCACGAGGGTGACAAGGCGATAGCCCTGACCATCGACGACGGGCCCAGCTCCAAGTACACCCCGCAGGTGTTGGCGTTGCTGGCGCAGTACAAGATCGCGGCGACGTTCTGCATGATCGGCGAGAGTGCCGACAAGCACGCCTCGCTGGTGGCCGAGGTCAGCGCCGCAGGTCATCTGGTGGCGAATCACACCTGGACCCACCCGAACCTGTCGAAGATGACGGCTGCACACATAGCCGCTGAGATCGAGCGCACCAACGACGCGATCACCAAAGGCGGCGCGAAGCAGCCGGTCCTGTTCCGTGCCCCCGGCGGCAACTGGTCCCCGACCGTGTTCGAGGTCTGCGCCAAGCTGGGCCTGCGGCCCCTGGACTGGTCTGTCGATCCGCGCGACTGGTCACGCCCCGGCACCGACCACATTGTCCAGAACGTCATGAGTCACACCAAGACCGGCTCTATCATCCTGGAGCACGACGGCGGCGGGGACCGCTCCCAAACAGTCGCCGCGCTACAGAGGTTCCTGCCGCAGCTACTCGAAGCTGGCTACCACTTCGTTCAGCCTTAAGAAGTCGAAACGCGGCCAGCCCTGCGCCAGCAGCTCTACCAACCTCCCGACGTCCTGTCCGAAGAACCGGTCCCCGGTCCCGGACGGCAGCACGGCCGCCACCTCGTCCAGCGCCCCGGCTAGCCGGTCCGCGTCGTGCGGGAGCCGGGCACCCAGGCCCCGGGCCTGTTGTAGCGCCAGCAACTCGCATGCCAGCACTTCGCGCAAGCCCTCGCTCGCCAACCGGCAGTCCTCTGCCGCCTCGACCGAGAACGTCTGCGCATCCTCCTGGCCCGCCGACGTCTCCATCGTCCCGACGGTCGACGGCACGGCGAAGCGGCGCAGCGCGTGAACCACGCCGACCGCCCGCTTGTGCACCGGCGACAGTCCAGTGTGCGGACCGGGGTCGGGGGAGAGCTGCGCGTTCAGGCCGCTCGTCTTGGGATCGAGCATCCGGTGCAGCCGCGTCGCCCCGAGCTCCGCGGCCCCGATCACCGCCACCGTCAGGATGTGCAGGTGCGCCGCGAGGTCGTACCCGTGAAAGCCCGCCGTGCCCAGGAAACGGCCGCCGCCGTCCTCCTGCTCCACATACGCCGGGGAGTCGGTGATGCCCTCTAGCGCGCGCAAGACGGCCGCGTCCAGCATTGTCACCGCGCGGTCCAAGTGTGCCAGCACCTGGCCGGAAACCCGGAACGACACAGGCGGTTGCAGAGCGCGCGGCGCCACCTGCGTCCCGGCCAGCGCGAACAACTCGGCGCTCACCCGCCCCAGCACCTCGTCTCCCCGCGCCAGCACTGGGTCGATCGCGTCGTACGCCGCGCCGGTCAACGCGAACTCCGCCGCCACGATCGCCAAGCTCTGACGCAGCAGCGCACGGGCATCCTCGGCACGCAGAATCGCCAAAGCCGTTGTCACCGGCACGCCCTGAATCAGCGCCACGCCCTCCTTCGGGCCCAGCCGCAATGGCGCGAGACCCGCAGCCGCGAGCGCGGCCTCAGCCGGGACAGGCTCCGCGTCGGCCGCGACCGGCAGCGCATCCGCCGGGACCGACTCCGCAGTGGCAGTGGCAGCACCGAAGCGAGGATCGGCCAGAACCAAGCCCCGACCGCTGATCGGCGCGGCCAAATGCGCCAGCGCCAGGATCTCGCCGGCGCTGCCCAGCCCGCTCCGCGGAATCGCCGGAAGCACATCGTGCGCGAGCATCGCGGCAAGCTGCTCGCACAGCGCCGCACTGACACCGCTGTCGTTGTTGAGGAACGTCCGCAGCCGCACCGCGAGAACCGCTCGCGTCTCCTCCCTCGTCAGCCACGGCGCGCCGCCCGCAGACCGCGCGAGCATCAACGCCTCCTGATGCCGCGCCTGCTCCGCCTCGCCGAGCCGACGCTCGCTGAGGGCGCCCATTCCGGTGTTGACGCCGTATACCGGATCCCCGGACTCCAGAGCGTGCCGAACTTGGGCACGCCGCGCCGCGATCCGGCCGGTCAACTCCGCGGATAGCTCCGGGACGGCGCCGACGCGTGCGATCCGCAGGACCTCAGCTGCCCCGAGATCGGCGGCCGACCCGATGCGGAGGCGACCGCCCGGCTGCTGCGCAGGCTGTCCGGGCTCTCCGAACTGGCCCAAGGGATCACGGCGCGTCATATCACCGATACCGCAGCATCGTGCCGACGTCAGCCTGCTCAGCCCGCTCCAGAATCAGCTGGCCGACCGCAACGTCGAGAATCGACAGCCCGCGATGCCACAACAAGATCCGCTCCTCCGGATTCTCCCGCCCGGGCTTCTGACCCGAGACCACCGCGCCGAGCTCGGCGTAAAGCGTCTCCATGGACAGCTTGCCGCTGTCCACGTGATGCCGCAGCGCGCCGAACCGGCCGGACTGGGCCTCGCGCCAGTCGTCGACGACGACCTTGTCCATGACGTCGAGCAGGTCCTCCGAAACGGCGCTGACCGTCCCATACGGCACGACGAACGCCCCCCGCTTCACCAGCCCCGGATGCAGCACCGGCGACGGCTCGGTGAGCCGCGTGGCCTCGACCAGGATGTCCGCGCCGTCGAACGCCTCGGCGGCGCTGTCGACGACGCGCACCGGCGTGTCGGTGGCCGCGCGCAGCTGTTCGGCGAAGGCCTCGCGCGACTCGGGACGCCGGCTCGTCACCCGGATCTCGTCGAGGTCGAACAGCGAGTCGAGCATCGTGACGTTGGAGAACGCCGTGCCGCGCGCGCCGACGTGGCCGAGTACCCGGGCGTCGGGGCGGGCCAGGTGCCGGGCGCCGACCGCGGTCATGGCGCCGGTACGGGCCTCGGTGATGAAGGTGGCGTCGATGATGGCGCGCGGGATGCCGTTGGTGGGGTCGTAGAGGGTGAGCAGCGCCAGCTCGCTGGGCAGCCCGAGCTGGAAGTTCGGCACGAAGTCCCCGACCACCTTCACCCCGCTGACGCCGTGGTCGCCGAGGGTGGAGACGTGCCCGCGCAGCACGTTGAAGTGGCCGACCCCGCCGTTGTTCGGGACCAGGTGCGTGCGCGGCTCGAACACGGTCTCGCCGCGGCCGTGCGCGGCGACGACGTTCTCGACGGCGTCGATGATCTCCGCCTGGCCGATGCCCAGCTCCTCGACGTCCGGGCCGGACAGGAACCTGAGCCAGATGCCGTCTTTGCCGTCGTGCTGGGCCTGATGAGGGTGCATAGGTGATCCCGTCCTACCGAACGCTGGTGGGTTTGTGGTCAGGGCGCGGTCCGGATCCCGGCCCGCGCATCAGGAGCAGGCCCGCTGGTATTCCACCTGCTCCAGCGGGTTCCCGTCGCCGAAATCGTGCGTGGTCACGGCACCGGTCTCGGCGAACCCGGACTTGCTGTAGAACCGGCGCGACTGCGGCGTGTCCCGGAGTGTCCACAGATGGACGTGTGTGAATCCGCGTTCGCGCAGGTGGCGCAAGGTGTGGGTCATGAGTTCGGCGGCCACGCCGGTGCCCCAGCCGTCCGGGTGACTGTAGAAGCTGAAGATCTCCGCGGATCCCGGCCGGGTCGGCGACGGTACGCAGTAGGAGAGGGCGAGCGGGCGGCCGTCGACGGACGCGACCAGCAACGTGCCGTCCTCGTCGGTGATCCGTTCATGCCAGCGCCCCAGCCGGTCCTCGACGCCTCGGGCGGCGAACTCGGGATCAAAGAACGGAGCATAGGCGACCGCCCAGGACGCGGAATGAATCCGTCCGAGCGCGTCCCCGTCCGCCGGGACGGCCAACCTGACCTCAATCATCTGATCATGCTAGCCGGGCCCGCCGTCCGGCCATTGACTCGATGGGTCCGGGCTCGATATATATCGAGCATCGAGCTATCGAGGTGGGCTCGGACACGGGGAGTCTTCGACGAGGCCGAGTCGCGGTGGCGGTGGCCGTCCGGGGCCGAGCGCGCCGACCTGTGCGCCGCGTCGTTGTACTTGCCACTCGGCTATGAGCACGTCGTCGGTGACCTGGAGCCTTCGAAGGCTGCGTTGCCGCTGGCCGCCGCGTTGGCCGCGCGGCCTGCTGCGGTGCTGGAACTGACGCCGCCCTTCGTCATCGCGGCGCTCGATCCGGTCAGCGGTGAGCTGTCTCTGCACACTGATGCCGTCAGTGTCGGCCGCTTGTACGAGCTGAGGTTCCCCGGCGGCTGGGTCACGGCGGTGCCCGGAGGCGCCGTGGTCCGCTACCGGCCCGAGGCCGGCGGCCGGCAGATCACGCGGCTGGACGCGGTCGCGGCCTGGGCGGAGGCCGGTCGCGGTGACGCGCTGCAGCCGGACCGGGTCGAGGCCATCGCCGAGATCAACGGCACGACCCGGCCGACGCCGCAGACGCCCGTCGACGTGCCACCGGCCGCCCCGAAGCGGCCGTTCGAGCCCGTGGTCAAGGTGCGGAGGGTGTCGTCGCGCTGGCTGCGGAAGGCGTCGATCCGCGTCGCGCCGAATTAGCGAGGTATCCGAACTGTCAGGGTATTGCGAGGACTTCGATCGGCACGGCAGAACCGGAGCCCGCACGCAGCGGACGCCGGTTCTGCTCGCTCAAGCGGACGTCACTGTGTGGTGAGCGACGTGTCGTCGAGGATGAAGTTGGTGGTACCTCCGTTCTTGTCGGTCTCGGCGCCGATGAACTTCAGCGCGATGCTCTGTCCCGCGTAGGCGGACAGGTCCGCGGTGCGCTGCGCGTAGCCCGAGGCCTTGTTCAGGTTGGAGAAGGTGCCGAGTGTGCCGAGCACCGTGCCGGCCGAGTTCACCGCCTGCACCGTGAAGGTGTCGGGTTTGGCGGTCGTGGTCTTCTCGGTCGAGTCGATGTGCAGCCAGTAGGACAGCGTCGCCTTGCATCCCGAGGGCACCGCGACGGTCTGCGAGATGGTGTCAGTGTCCTTGCTCCCGTTCCCGTCGAACCACGCGACGTAAGAACCCGAGTGGGCCGGTTCCGCCGACGTGGCCTTGGTGATCGGGCTGAGGTTCAGCGTCGAGGTCTGCGTCCAGCCGGTCGCCCCGGATTCGAAGCCCGGGTTCGTCAGCAGCTGCGCCGACGAGCACGTGCTCGGCGTGAACGTCGCGGTGTACGTGGTGTCGGCGGTCGGGGTGACGGCGTGCGTCTGCGCGCCGCCGTCGGACCAGGAGGCGAACGTCTGCGCCGCGCCAGAGGCGTCGGTCTGGTTCGGCGCGGTCAGGTGCAGCTGGTAGCCGGCCCACGAGGTGACGGTCGCCGGGGTGGTGACCGTGCCGCCGGGGTCCACGTCGTCCTCGGCGATCCCGATCTTCAGCCCGGACGGTTGCGACGCGAGACTGATGTGTACGAGCTGAGGATTGAAGTCCTGTTCGATCGTCTGTGTCACGCCGTTCGCGTCGGTCCCCGACAGGCAGACGAGCAGCCGGCTGTTCCCCTTGATCGCCGAGAACTCCTCCGCCGGCGGTGCGACGAACGACGTCGCCCCGTCGCCGGCCACCGGGTCCAGCACCGGGTGCACGTGGTTGATGTGGAACAGCCACACCTGCCAGGTCAGCGCCGAAGCCGGGAGGGTGGCGCCGCTGCCGGCGACCGCGGAACCGGACGGGGTGTAGGTCTGGCCGACGGTGAACGTGCTGGTCGGGGTCGGGGAGCTGATGGTCAGCGCCGGTGGCGCGTCGTCGGTGCGGACCGTGCCGGTCGCCGGTGCCGAAGTGCCGCCGGCGCTGTTGGTCACGGTCAGCTTCGGCGTGAAGTTGCCGACCGTGGTGTAGGTGTGGGTGGTCGTCGGCGTCGTGGTGGTCGCCGTGGCGCCGTCGCCGAAGTCCCACTTGTAGGTGAGCGCGCGGCCGTTGGGGTCGCTGCTCGCCGATCCGTCGAAGGACACGGTGAACGGCGGCTTGCCCGCGGTGGTGGCGTGCGTCGAGCAGTAGTTGAGCAGCCCGCCGGCCGCGTTGGTGGTGAACGAGGCGTTCGGCGTCGTCGTCCCCGACGTCACCCTGTGGACGGTGCCGCCGATCAGGTCGGTGTAGTACAGCGCCTGCTGCGTGCCGGTCCCGCCCGGGCTCTGCGGTCCGAACCACATCGAGATCCCCGCCGCCCCGGCCGAGAACGTCTTCAAGCCGGTGCCGCTGGTCCCGGTGGCGTTGATCAGGTACTGGTTCTTCTTCACGTAGTCGCTGAACAGGTAGTCACCGTTGTAGGACGGGTTCCACGCCCCGTTCGGCACGAACGCGCCGCCGGTGATGGACCCGCGGCCGCCGCCCATGTTGTCGGCGTAGGAGAAGTACGGGTCGACGTACTTCGGGTTCGACGGGCTGCACGGCCCCTCGCAGTTCGGCCAGCCGTAGTTCCCACCGACCTTCAGCAGGTCGATCTCCTCGGTGGTGTTCTCGCCGACGTCGTCCACGAAGATCCGCGTCCCGGAGGCGTTCGGGTCCTGGGCGATCCGGAACGGGTTGCGGAAGCCGTAGGCGTAGATCTCCTGGCACTTGCCGGAGCTGATGGGACCGGTGGCGCAGCGGGCCGTGCCCGAGCCGCTGAACGGGTTCCCGGCCGGGATCGTGCCGTCCGGCTTGATCCGCAGGATCTTGCCGTTGAGCTTGGTCAGGTCCTGCGCGGCCTGGTTCGAGGGGTCGCAGCCCTCCAGGCAGTGCCCGTCGCCGACCGAGACGTACAGGTCGCCGTCCTTGCCGAAGACCAGGTCGCCGCCGTTGTGGAAGCCGTCGCCCTGGATGCCGTCGATCAGCACCTTCTCGCTGCCGGCCACGACGTGGTCCGTGGCGTCCAGGGTGAAGCGCGAGACCCGGTTGAAGCAGCTGCCGTTGGTGCTGTGGCTGTAGTACACGTAGATGAAGCCGTTGGCGGCGAACGCCGGATCGACCGCGACGCCGAGCATCCCGCGCTCGTCCTGGCCGGGCTGCTTGGCGCAGATGAAGCCGGATCCGTCGAGCGCGAGCGTCTGGGCGCCGGCGGTGCTGTAGGCGTAGAGCTCGCCCGGCTTCGTGGTCACGAGCATGCGGCCGTCGGGGGTGAAGCTCAGCCCGACCGGCAGCGTGACGTTGGCGACGACGGTGTCGGAGAAGCCGGTCGGCGGTGTCGCGACCGCGTTCCCGGCGACCGCGTACACCCCGAGCAGCGTCAGGGCCGCGGCCAGCGCCGATCGCAGGAGCAGGCCTGTCATCCGTGGTCTTTGGAGCCTTGGTCTTCTCACGTTCCGATCTCCTCACCCGGTGGATTCCGACGAGTTAGGAAAGATTACTAACGAGAAACGCTGGGAAATATATGAGATACGTTTCGGTCCGTCAAGGGTCTGATTTGCGGGTTCCTATGGCGCTCACCGGGCATTGACGGGCCTGCGGGCCGGCGCTACGGTGCCATCCGGTTAGGAAAGTTACCTAACTATCTGGCGGAGGGCTGGCGGAAGGCTGGCGGAGGGTGACGACGATGACGTTCTCGGATGCGGACGAGATCCCGGCGGCGACCGGCGTCTGGCTGGTGGGCGCCCGGGGCTCGGTCGCGGTGACCGCGATCGCCGGGGCCGCCGCGCTGCGAGCCGGGCTGCTGGAGCCGATCGGCTGCGTGACCGCGGCGCCGGAGTTCGCCGCGGCCGGGCTTCCCGACTACGCGGACCTGGTGTTCGGCGGCCATGACGTCAGCGACGTCAGCGTCCTGAAACAGGCGGCCGAGCTCGCCGCCGACGGGGTGCTCCCGGCCGGGATCCTCGCGGCCGTGGCCGACGGGCTGCGCGCGGCCGACGACGCGATCCGGTCGGTGCCGCCGTCCGCCTCCGACGACCGGCCGGTCCGGGAGCGCATCAGGAGCCTGATCGCCGACATCGAAGAGTTCCGGACCGCCCGGCGGCTGCGCCGGGTCGTGGTCGTCAACGTGGCGTCGACCGAGCCGCCGACCCCGGAACAGCCCTGGCAGCACAGCCTGGCCGAGCTGGAGGCCGCGCTGGACCGGGACGAGGCGGAGCTCGCGCCGAGCTCGCAGTACGCCTACGCCGCGATGCGGGCCGGCTGTTCCTACGTGGACTTCACGCCGTCGACCGGCGCGCGATCGCCCGCCCTGGACGAGCTGGCCCGGTCGGTCGGCGTCCCCTACGCCGGCAGCGACGCGAAGACCGGCGAGACGCTGCTCGTCTCCGCGCTCGCGCCGATGTTCACCTCGCGTGCTCTGCGGGTCCGCTCGTGGTCCGGGACCAACCTGCTCGGCGGCGGCGACGGCGCGACCCTCGCCGATGCCGGAGCCGCGGCGAGCAAGACCGTCTCGAAACGCCGGGGTCTGGACCGGCTGCTCGGCACGCCGGTCGAGGGCCGCACGCACATCGACAACGTCCCCACGCAGGGCGGATGGAAGACGGCGTGGGACCACATCGGGTTCGAGGGCTTCGGCGGCGTCCGGATGACGTTGCAAGTCACCTGGCAGGGTTGCGACTCGGCGCTGGCCGCGCCGCTGGTGCTGGACCTGGCGCGGCTGCTCGCCAGAGCCCACGACGGCGGCGCGGTCGGCGCGTTCGCCCCGGCCGCGTTCTTCTTCAAGGACCCGGTCCCGGCCGGGCCCGGGGCGGACGTCGACTACCGGCTGGCGAGCCAGTACGAGGCGCTGCTGGCTTGGGCGGCCTCGGTGGCAGGCTGTTGATGGCCGACACCAGGGCACTGGTCGAACTGCTCCGGGCCCCGGCGGCCTTCAGCGTGCCCGGCGACGTGTTCGCCGGAGCCGCCGCGGCCGGGCGGCCGATCGGCGCGCGCGCCTGCGGCACCGCGGCCGCCTCCGTGTGCCTGTACTGGGCCGGGATGGCGCTCAACGACCACGCCGACCGGTTCGTCGACGTCTTCGAGCGGCCCGAGCGGCCGCTGCCCTCCGGCCGGGTCCGGCCCGGGACCGCCCTGGCGATCGCCGGAGGCCTGACCGCCGCCGGACTCGGCATCGCGGCGCTGTCCGGGGGAGTACGAACCCTGACGGTCGCCGTCCCGCTGGCCGCCGCCGTGTGGGGATACGACCTGGCGTACAAGGACCGGACCTGCGGCCCGGCCGTGATGGCCGCCGCCCGAAGCCTGGACGTGCTCATGGGCGCGGGTGTCGGGGCGCTGCGAGCCGCGGCACCGGCCGCGGCCGTCGTCGGCGCGCACACCCTGGCCGTCACCGTGCTCAGCCGCGGCGAGGTGCACGGCGCGTCCCGGCGTGTCGCCGCGACGACGGCGGCCTTGAGCGGCACGGCGGCCGGCGGCGCGCTGGCCGTACTCGGTCGCGGCCGACGATCCACGCCGCGACCCCAGCGCGCCTTCGCCGCGGCGCTCGCCGGCCTGTACACGTGGCGTTTCGGCGGCGCACAGGCTGCGGTCGCCCGTGACGGCCGCGCCGACGTCGTCCGCAAGGCCGTCGGCGCGGGAATCATGAGCCTGATGCCGCTGCAGGCATCCCTCATCGCCGGCCGCGGCGAACCCCTCGCGGCCCTGCCGATCGCCGCGGCCGGCCCGCTCGCGCGCCGCCTGGCCCGCACGGTGTCTCCGACATGACGGACATGACGCGCTTCGGCTACGGCACCAACGGCTTCGCCGACCACCGCATCGAAGACGCCCTGGCGATCCTGGCCGACCTCGGGTACGACGGTGTCGCGCTGACCCTGGACCACCAGCACCTGGACCCCTACGCCGCCGGCCTCGCCGCGCGCGTCTCGGCGCTGGCCCGGCTCCTGGACCGGCTGGGGCTCGACGTCGTCATCGAGACCGGCGCGCGCTACCTGCTCGATCCGTGGCGCAAACACCAGCCGACGCTGGTGTCCGCGGAGCCCGAAGGCCGGGCGGCGCGCGTCGATCTGCTGACCCGCGCGGTGCGGATCGCCGCTGATCTCGGTGCGCAGGCTGTGTCGTTCTGGAGTGGGACAGCGTCAGGGGACTGCGACAGTGCGACCGTCCTCGACCGGTTGGCGGCGGGCTGCCAGACGGTGCTCGCCGCGGCACAGGACGCGGGCGTCGTCCTCGGCTTCGAACCGGAGCCGGGCATGGCGATCGACACCCTCGACCGGTTCGCCGAACTGCGCGACGTCCTCGGCCGCCCCGACGGGTTCGGCGTGACGCTGGACATCGGCCACTGCCGGTGCGTGGAGCCGGTCCGGGTCGCCGACTGCGTCGCGGGGGTCGCGGACTTCCTGGTCAACGTGCAGATCGACGACATGCGCCGAGGCGTGCACGAGCACCTGGAGTTCGGCCAGGGGGAGATCGACTTCCCGCCGGTGCTGCGGGCGGTGTCAGAGGCCGGATACACCGGCCTGGTCTCCGTCGAGCTGCCACGCCACTCCCACGCCGCCGTACGCGTGGCGGCCGAATCGTTGACGTTCCTGCGGAAGGCGGCGGAATCTGCATGACGGGCCCGATCTCAGTATGCGATCTCGAAGCCGTCTTCTCGGCCGGAGCTTCGGACCGCGCGCGGGAATGGCTGGCCGGCGCGCGTCGGCAGGTCGCCCGAGACCGTGATGAGCTTCAGATCCTGTTCCCCGCGGCCGCCCGGGCCTGCGGTCGGGCGCCGCTGCCGCACTCGGACGGCTGGCGCACCGACGACGCGGCCCGCGTGCTCGTCCTGGCCTCGATGGCGTGGCCGGTCCCCCGTGAGCTTCGCGGCCTCTACGACCACGGCGACGCCGACGAGAAGCGCGCGGTCCTGTTGGCTCTGGACTTCATCGACGTCGGCGACGGCGGGTTGGCGATCGTCGAGGACGCGTTGCGTACCAACGACACCAGACTCATCACCGCCGCGCTCGGCCGCTACGGTGCGCGGCGTCTGACGCCGTCCGCCTATCGCCAGGCGATCCTCAAAGCAGTGTTCTGCGGTATCCCGCTGGCCGCGGTGTCCGGGCTGGCGGACCGCGCCGACGCGGAACTGGCCCGGATGCTGGACGACTTCGTCCGGGAGCGATCCGTGGCCGGGCGCGCGGTTCCCGACGACGTGTGGTTGATTCTCGCCCGATTCCCTCGGCTCAGGAGCAGTTGATGCGCATCTTCGATCCGCACGTCCACATGACCTCGCGGACCACCGACGACTACCGGGCGATGGCCGCGGCAGGCATCCGGGCGCTGGTCGAACCCGCGTTCTGGCTCGGTCAGCCGCGGACCTCGGTCGGCAGCTTCGTCGACTACTTCGACGGGCTGCTCGGCTGGGAGCCGTTCCGCGCGGCGAGTTTCGGCGTGCGGCACCACTGCGCGCTGGCGCTGAATCCCAAGGAGGCCAACGATCCCCGCTGCCGGGAGGTGCTCGACGTGCTCGACCGCTACCTGGCCAAGGACCGGGTGGTCGCGGTCGGGGAGGTCGGCTACGACTCGATGACGCCGCAGGAGGACGAGGTGTTCGCGATCCAACTCGACAAGGCGCTGCGGCACGATCTGCCCGTGCTCGTGCACACGCCGCACCGGGACAAGCGGGCCGGGACCCGGCGGAGCCTGGACGTGGTGCGCGAGTCGGGGCTGCCGCCGGGGCGGGTGCTGCTCGACCATCTCAATGAACTGACGGTCGCTTCGGTGCTGGAGGCCGGGTGCTGGGCCGGGTTCTCGATCTATCCGGACACCAAGATGGACGAGCGCCGGATGGTCGCGGTCCTGCGCGAACACGGGACCGAGCGGATCCTGGTGAACTCCGCCGCCGACTGGGGACGCAGCGATCCGCTCAAGACCGTCCGCACCGCCGAGGCGATGCTCGCCGCCGGGTTCGACGACAAGGACGTGGACCGGGTGCTGTGGCGCAATCCGGTCGAGTTCTACGGCCAGAGCGGCCGCCTGGTGCTCGACGAGGAGCCGGGTCCGGTGCCCGAGAGCTTCCGGGGCAGCTCGGTGCGGCGTGGAGAGGTGGGGGAGTAGCGGTGCGCCTGCGTCATGCCGACGGCACTGCCGTGCATCTCGGGTACTGCGCGAACGTGCACCCGGTCGACGACGTCGCCGGGGTGCTGGAGCAGCTCGCGGTCTACGCCGAGCCCGTGCGGCTCTCGCTCGGGGCCGACCGGCTGGGGATCGGGCTGTGGCTGGCCCGCGACGTCGCGGCCGGACTGGCCGCCGATCCCAGTGCGACCACGCGCCTGGCCGTCGAGCTCGCCGTGCGCGGCCTGGAGGTGGTGACACTCAACGGCTTCCCCTACTCGGGGTTCGGGGACGCGGCGGTGAAGTACCGGGTCTACCGGCCGGACTGGTCGGACCGCCGGCGTGCCGAGTACACCGTCGACCTGGCCACGGTGCTGGCCGGGCTGCTGCCCCACGACGCGGCCCGGGGGTCGATCTCGACGCTGCCGTTGGGGTGGCGGGATCCGTGGCCGGACTCGGCGCGGGACCTGGCCCGGCGGCACGTGGACCTGGTCGGCGACCACCTCGCGGACCTGGCCGCCCGCACCGGCGCGGTGATCCGCGTCGGTTTCGAGCCGGAGCCGGGCTGCGTGATCGAACGGACGGAGCACGCGGTGAAGGCGCTCGCCGGGTTCGATCCCGCGCACTTCGGCGTGTGCGTCGACACCGCTCATCTGGCCGTCGCGCACGAGGATCCCGCCGCGGCGCTGACGATGCTGGCCGATGCCGGGATCCCGGTGGTGAAGCTCCAGGCGTCGGCCGCGCTGGAGGCGTCACAGTCCTCTGATCCGGCGACGCTGAGCGCGTTGGCGCGTTTCGTCGAACCGCGCTATCTGCACCAGACCCGGGAATCGGTGGCCGGCCGATTGTGCGGCACCGACGACCTCGACGAGGCGCTGCGTGGCGATCGTCTGCCCGGGGCGGCCCCGTGGCGGGTGCACTTCCACGTCCCGTTGCACGCCGAGGTCGCCCCGCCGCTGTCCGGGACGCACGAGGTGCTGATCAGAACGCTGATGGAGATGTTCGGCGGCGACACGGCGGTGACCGACCACGTCGAGGTCGAGACGTACACGTGGCAGGTGCTGCCCGACGGCGAGCGCCCCGGCGGCGCCGAGGAGCTGGCGCGGGGGATCGCCGCGGAGGTGGCGTGGGCGCGGGCCGGGCTCGTGCGGGCCGGGTTGGAGGCGAAGCCGTGACGCTGGTGGTGCTCGACGTCGTCGGGCTGACGCCCCGGCTGCTCCGTCACACGCCGGCGCTGCGGTCGGTGGCCGATACCGGGTTCCAGGCCCGGCTGACGCCCTCGTTCCCGGCCGTGACGTGCAGCGTGCAGGCCGGCATGCTGACCGGCGCGGATCCGGCGGAGCACGGCATCGTGGGCAACGGCTGGTACTTCCGCGACCTCGGCGAGCCGCTGTTGTGGCGCCAGCACAACCGCCTCGTCGGCGGCGACCTGTTCTGGGACGCGCTGCGCCGCGAGCGCCCCGGTGCGACCGTGGCGAACGTCTGCTGGTGGTACGCGATGGGCGCCGCGACGGACTGGACGGTGACACCGCGGCCGATCTACCGAGCGGACGGACGCAAGGACCCTGATTTCTACGCGCGTCCGCCAGAGCTGCACGACGAGCTCACCAGGCGGCTCGGGGACTTCCCGCTGTTCCACTACTGGGGGCCGACCGCGTCGATCAAGTCCACGCAGTGGATCGTGGCGGCGGCGGGGCGGATCCTCATGGCGCATCGGCCCGACGTCCTGTTGGTGTACGTCCCGCACCTGGACTACGACCTCCAGCGCTACGGCCCCGGCGATCCTCGGGTGATCGCCGCCGCGGGCGAGGTGGACAGGGCTGTCAGGCCGTTGATCGAGGCCTGCCGCGCGCGGGGCGACGACCTGCTGTGCGTCTCCGAGTACGGCATTACGCCAGCCTCCAGGCCGGTGCACGTCAACCGGGCCCTGCGCGCCGCCGGGCTGCTGGAAGTGCACACGCAGGACGGCATGGAGTACTTGGATCCGTGGGCGTCCCGTGCCTTCGCGGTCGCCGACCACCAGATCGCGCACATCTACGTCGCCGACCCCGCGGACCTGTCGCGGGCCCGCGCCGCCATCGCAGAGCTCGACGGAGTCGACGAGGTCCACGGCGCGGAGGGCAAGGAGAAGCTGCGCATCGACCACGCCCGCGCCGGCGATCTCATCGCCGTCGCCGACCCTGACGCCTGGTTCACCTACTACTACTGGCAGCGTGAAGACCGGGCCCCCGACTTCGCCAGGACCGTCGAGATCCACCGCAAGCCCGGCTACGACCCGATGGAACTCTTCTTCGACCCGGCGGACCCGACTGCGGCCAGAATCCGCGCCGCGAAGGCCCTGGCCCGCAAGAAGGCGGGGCTGCGGTACCGGATGGACGTCGTCGGGCTCGACGCCTCGGCAGTGCGCGGGTCGCACGGCCGGCTGCCGGACAGCGCGGACGACGGCCCGGTGCTGCTGTGCTCGCGACCGGAGTTCGAGCGGGAGGGGTTCGCGGCGAGTGATGTGAAGGGGCTGATGTTAGGGCTGGCTTCGCGGCGGTGACGCGCACCCCCGACCGGTGCCGAGCCACTGCTCGGCACCGGTCGGGGGTTTCGGCGTGTATCAGGATCCTGTTGGTGACCGCAGCTGCTCGTTCATGATCAGGAACGAGCCCAGCCCATGGAAGTCGTTAGTGGCCTGGGTCCGGCCGATGTAGTACGCATAGTTCCCGACGTTCGTCCCGATCGAGATGGTCGTCAGGTTCGTCAAGCCGTTGCTCCCGATCGAGAGCCTCGCGAGTACGCCGTGGTACGCCTTTTGAGCCAATGCGGTGTAATGCGAGTCGATGTACCCCTGCTGCGCGCCTCGCGAGAGCGTGTACGCGTTCATGCTGGAACACGACGTCTCGGTCCAGTTCCCGGCACCGGTGGGCTTGTCGATGACCTGGAACCACCGCCCCGTCGCCGGATCCTGATACTTCTCCAGTCCGGCGGCGAAGCGGCTCAGGTCCGCGAGCAGCGTGGCCCGCCCCGGCTGCGTGGTCGGCACGTCGTCCAGCGCGGTCACTACCGCCATGCCGTACCAGCCGTTCGCCCGGCACCACTGCTCCGGGGACAGCCCGGTCGTCGGGTTGGCCCAGCTCGCGGTCTTGGACTCGTCGTAGGCGTGCTGGAGTAGGCCGTTGGGCTGCTGCAGGTGGTTGGCGTAGACGGTGAGCTGCTTGACCGCCTCGGCCTCGCCGGCCGGGTCGTTGAACTCCTTGCCGTACTCGGCGAGGAAGGGCACGACCATGTACAGCCCGTCGTCCCACAGCTGGTGCGCGCGGGAGGAGGTGTCGGCGTGCCAGAACCCGCCGTCGGAGGTGCGCGGGTAGGTGTTCAGGCGGTGGCGGATCGTCGCCGCCGCGACCGCGTACCGGGACTGGCCGGTCTCGTGGTGCAGGATGATCAGCAGCCGCCCGGCGAGCATGCTGTCCAGGCTGCTGAAGCTCTGCTTGATGGTGCCGTCGGCGGCGACGAAGCGGTCGACCCAGGCCTTCAGATACGTCAGATACGACGCATCGTGGGTGCGCAGGTAGACCTGGTACTGGCCGTAGAGGTAGAGCCCGACGGGGTACGACCAGCCGCCGATGGTGGCCGGGGTGAAGCGCTGCATCGTGGACTTGACCACCGCGACCGACCAGTCGGTGGTCGCCGCGGCCCTGGCCGGCACCGCGCCGGCGGCGGCCAGGGCGGTCGCCAGGAGCATGAGCAGGTACTGTCGCAGAACACGGACTCTGGATCTTCGCATATCAGGACCCTTCCGACACGTCGACGGAATCGCCATACGATATACGATGTATCGGCCCAGAGGATTCTTGTCAAGGATCCTTACACGTTTGTCCGCGCAGGCGCGCGGCGAAGTGGCAGGTGCGGCGAGCCCCGCTCTAGTCGCGCTTGCGCGCCGTCCCGCCCCAGACCCCGACGTCGGCGGGCTCGCCGAACGGGTTGGGATCCGGCCGCCAGAGCTGGATCGGCACGATGCCGGGCTCCACCACGTCCAGCCCGTCGAACAGCCCGACGATCTGCTCGGGCTCGCGCAGGTAGTACGGCGCGCCGCCGCTCTCGTTGTAGAGCGCGGTGGCCTTCGCGTTCGCCTCGTTGGTGATGGCGCTCTCGTTCAGAGCCAGATAGCTGCCCGGCGGCAGCGCCTGCATCAGGGTATTGACGATCGACTTGGCCTGCGCGTCGTCGTCGGCGTTCGACACGTGGCCGAGCACCTGCATCAGGATCAGCGCGACCGGCTCGTCGAAGTCGAGGGTCTTGCGGGCCTCGCGGATGATCGTGTCGGGGTCCAGCAGGTCCGCCTCGATGTAGGCGGTGGCGCCCCGCGGGTCGCTGATCAGCAGCGCGTTGGCGTGCGCCAGGATCAGCGGATCGTTGTCGACGTAGACGATGCGGGCCTCGGGGTCGACCCGCTGGGCGACCTCGTGGGTGTTGTCGGCGGTGGGCAGCCCGGTGCCGATGTCCAGGAACTGGCGGATCCCCACTTCGCCGGCGAGGTGCCGGATGACGCGCCCGAGGAAGTACCGGGAGAGCCGGGCCAGGTCGAAGATCCCCGGGTAGACGGCGGCGAACTGGTCGCCGGCCTCGCGGTCCACCGCGTAGTGGTCCTTGCCGCCCAGCCAGTAGTTCCAGACCCGGGCCGAGTGCGGCACGGTGGTGTCGATCCTGGGTATGTCCTGCGCCTCAGGGATCTCGGGCTCGCCGGTCATCGTGGCTTCTTTCTATCTCCGGGCTCTGACACTCTTATTCCTAACACAGATTCCCGGCGCCGTGCGTGTTCATGGGTTGAGGGGTTGTGGGTACAGTGGTGTGCGCAAGGAAGGGGACGCAGATGGCGGCCGATCGCGGTGAGCAGGCCCTTGACAACAGCCTGGGAAACCCGACGGTCCCGCGGATCCTGTTGGGGGCCGAGTTGCGCCGTCTGCGCACGGCCGCGGGCATCAGCAGGGGCTCGGCGGGCTACGCGATACGCGGCTCTGATTCGAAGATAAGCCGCATGGAACTGGGGCGGATAAGCTTCAAGCCGCGCGACGTCGCGGACCTGCTGACTTTGTACGGGGTCTGCGACGAGTCCGAGCGCGCCATGCTGTTGGAGCTCATGGACCAGGCGAACGCGCAGAGCTGGTGGCACGAGTTCGCCGACGTGGTCCCCGGCTGGTTCGAGGCGTACCTCGGTCTGGAGGACGCCGCCTCGGTCATCCGCTGCTACCAGACCCGCCTGGTCCCCGGTCTGTTGCAGACCGAGGACTACGCCCGTTCGGTGATCCGGCTGGGGCATCCGCTGGCCGATCCGGTCGAGGTCGAGCGCCGGGTGGCGTTGCGGATGAACCGGGCAAGGGTACTGCGACGGTCGCGCCCGCCCAAGGTGTGGGCGGTCCTGGACGAGGCCGTGCTGCGCAACCCGCCGGGCGGGCGCGGCGGGCCGATGCGGGCGCAGGTCGAGTATCTGCTGGAGCTGTCTCGGCTGCCGCACGTCACGGTGCAGGTGGTGCCGTCCCACCGCAGCCCGCGGTACGCCGACGCCGGCGCCGGGCCTTTCAGCATCCTGCGTTTCCCGGAGGCGGCGCTGCCGGACATCGTCTATCTCGAACAGCTCACCAGCGCCACCTACCTGGACAAGGCCGACGACCTCGACGTCTACGCGACGGTCATGGATCAGTTGTGTTTGGACGCGATTCCGGCTCCTGACACGGTCGGGCTCTTCAACGACGTGATCAACGGGCTGTGATGCTGCTTCGGTGACTCTGCTTCAGTGACCCTGCTTCAGCGACTCAGTAGCCTGACGGCGTGCCGTAATACGTGGGTTTGCGCGGCGTGTAGTGCTCTTCGAGCGCGGTCACCTCATCGTCGGTGAGCTGCACGTCCAGCGCGGCGGCGGCGTCGGTGAAGTGGTGCGGCTTGGTCGCCCCGACGATCGGCGCGGCCACGACCGGGTTGCGCAGCACCCAGGCCAGCGCGACCTGCGCCATCGGGACGTTGCGGGCTTCGGCGATCTTCTGGAGCGCGTCGACGGTGCCCTGGTCGCTGTCCAGGAACAGCGGCGTGCCGATCGAGTCGGCCTGCGGGCTGTTCTGGCCGCGGGTCGTGGACTTCTCGCCCCAGGGCCGCGTCACCAGGCCGCCGGCCAGCGGCGACCACGGGATCGAGCCGACGCCCTGGTCGGCGAGCAGCGGGAACATCTCCCGCTCCTCCTCGCGCATGATCAGGCTGTACTGGTCCTGCATGGAGACGAACCTGGTCCAGCCGTGCAGCTCGGCGGTGTACTGCATCTTCGAGAACTGCCACGCCCACATGCTGGAGGCGCCGAGGTAGCGGGCCTTGCCGGCCTTGACGACGTCGTGCAGGGCCTCCATGGTCTCCTCGACCGGCACGTTCGGGTCGAAGCGGTGGATCTGGTAGAGGTCGACGTAGTCGGTGTCCAGGCGCTTGAGCGAGGCGTCGACCTGCTCGAACACCGCGCGCCGGGACAGGCCGCGGCCGCCGGGGCCCTCACCCATAGGCGCGAAGAGCTTGGTGGCCAGGACGACGTCCTCGCGCTTGGTGTAGCGGCGGATCGCCTGGCCGGTGATCTCCTCGCTGGTGCCGTTGCCGTAGATGTTGGCGGTGTCCCAGAAGGTGATGCCCAGGTCCACGGCCTGGCGGAAGATCGGGTCGGCCTGGTCCGCGTCGAGCGTCCAGGCCCTTTGGCCGCCGGTGGCGAAGCTCATGCAGCCCAGGGCGATGCGGCTGACTTGGAGGCCGGAGGTTCCGAGGCGGGTGTACTGCATGGGGCTCCCTTTCGTCTTCTTTCTTCGCTTCTTCTGTCTTCGTCTTCTCAGCGGTTGATGAGCTTCTGCATGGCCTCCGGGTAGCGGTCCCCGGTGAGCTCGAACGCCGCGGCGGCGTCCTGGATCTCGGCCAGGTCCTCGCTGGTGAGCGTGACGCCGGCCCCGCCGACGTTCTCCTCCAGCCGCTCGATGCGCCGGGTGCCGGGAATCGGCACGGCGTGCGGCTGCACGGCGAGGATCCACGCGATCGCGACCTGCCCGGGCGTCGCGCCGCGCCGCTCGGCGACCACCCGCAGGAGCTCGACGAGGCCCTGGCTGGCCTGGATCGTCTCGTCGGCGAAGCGCGGGAAGATCGTCCGCCGGTCGCCCGCCCCGGACACGTCGGCCGCCGACGTGATGCTCCCGGTGAGGAAGCCCTTGCCCAGCGGGCTGAACGGCACGAAGCCGATGCCGAGCTCGGCCAGGACCGGCAGGATCTCCTGCTCCGGCTCCCGCCACCACAGCGAGTACTCGCTCTGCAGAGCGGTGACCGGCTGCACGGCGTGCGCCCGTCGCAGCACCTCCACCCCGACCTCGGACAGGCCGAAGTGCCCGACCTTGCCGGCCGCGATGAGCTCCTTGACGGTCCCGGCGACGTCCTCGATCGGCACCCCGGGGTCGACCCGGTGCTGGTAGAGCAGGTCGATGTGATCGGTCCGCAGGCGGCTCAAGGAGCCGTCGACGACCTCCCGAATGTGCTCGGGCCGGCTGTTCAACCCGTTCAGCCCCGCCGGCCGCCCGTCCGAGACCTCGAACCCGAACTTGGTCGCGATATTCACCTGATCCCGCACCGGCGCCAGCGCTTCACCAACGAACTCCTCATTCGCCCGCGCCCCATACACCTCAGCCGTGTCGAAGAAGGTCACGCCCAGGTCGACGGCACGCCGGAGCACCGCCAGCGCATCCTCCCGCGTGTGCAGACTCATGCACCCCAGCCCGACCGCGGAGACCTCCAGCCCGCCGCTGCCCAGGAGTCGCTTGTCCATGTCGGTGTCCGCCTTCCCAGTTTGATCGCATTTCGATCTCGATGCCCATCGAACACGTCCGATGCGCTGCGTGGGAGGCCCTGGTATTACCTGGCACGCGAAAGGGCCGCCCGAAGGCGGCCCCGAAGCAACGAACCGAAGAACTAAGACATCATCCCGATCCACTGCCCGCCCGTGACGTTCAGCACCTGGCCCGACACGTAGTTCGACCACGGCGAGCACAGGTAGAACACGCCGCCCGCAGCCTCCTCCGGCGTTCCGGGACGCCCCAGGGGGATCAGGAAGCTGGTGGCGCCGACCATCGCCTCGGGGATGCCCAGCTGCACCGTCTCGCCGCCGATCTCCATGGTGTTCTCGTCGGTCTTGGCGGCGGTGAGGCGGGTTTCGATGTGGCCGAAGGCTACGGCGTTCACGTTGACCTTGAACTGGCCCCATTCCTTGGCCAGGGTCTTGGTCAGGCCGACTACCGCGGACTTCGCCGCGGAGTAGTTCGCCTGGCCGGCGTTGCCCATGGTGCCGCTGACGGAGGAGACGTTCACGATCTTGCGGAAGACTTCGATGCCCTGCTCGCGCTCCTTCTTCGCCGGGTCGCGGAAGTAGGGGGCGGCGGCTCGGATGGTGCGGAAGGGGACGACGGTGTGGATGTCCAGCATGCGCTGGAACCAGTCGTCGGACATGGTGTGGATCGGTTTGTCGAGGGTGTAGCCGGCGTTGTTGACCAGGATGTCGATCTTGCCGAAGGTGTCCGCGGCCTTCGCCACCAGGGCCTCCGGGACGCCTTCGGCGGTGAGGTCGCCGGCGAACACCGCGGTGTCGGTGCCGTGGGCCTTGGCGATCTCGGCCGCGGTCTCGGCGGCGACGTCGCCGTCCAGGTCGTTGATCAGGACGCTGGCGCCCTGGGCGGCCAACAGGTCGGCGGTGGCACGGCCGATGCCGCGCGCCGATCCGGTGACGATCGCGACCTTGCCGTCCAGGACTCCCATGTACTGCTCCTTGGTAGATGACGTGATGGTTGTGTACTGATAAAGCTCGGTGCTGCTCAGGGCCGGCGGAAGAGCGCCAGGCCGTCCTTGATCACGACTTGGTCGGCATCGGAGGACGTTTCGAAGGCGAAGCCGTGCGATCCAGCCCGTGACCCCGCCGCCGCCCACACCCGAGTGCTGATGTCCTGCCCGGGCAGCACCGGCCTGGCGAAGCGTACGGCCAGCCGCTCCAGGTTGCGAGGGTCGGCCTCGGCGACACAGGTTTCTTGGGCGATACAGCTCACGGCGTGCGAGGCGAACGCCATCGTGCACAGCCCGTGGTTGATGATGCCGGGCAGGCCGACGGCCCGGGCGAAGTCCGGGTCCAGGTGGATCGGGTTGTGGTCGCCGGACGGTTCGGCGTAGCGGACCGTCTGGTCCTCGTCCACGTGCTGCTTCGCCTGGCCGACTGGCGCTTCGGCGCGGAGCGCGTCGTCCAAGGCGTGGGGCGGGGCCTGTTCGCCGGCGCTCTGCTGGTCCTGCGCGCCGCGGAAGAACGTGGACATCCACTGCTCGTTGACCAGGTCGCCGTCGGGGGTGCGGGTCTCGGACTTCACCGCGACCACGACGCCGGCCGAGGTCTGGCGCACGCCCAGCGGCGCCGAGCGCGTCAGGAGCTCCATGCCTGGAGTGATCGGGCGGTGGTAGAAGAAGTCCTGCTCGCCGTGGACCAGCATCATCAGCAGTTCCGGCGGGGCCACCGCCAGGACCGCCTCGGCGCTGGAGTCGAAGGCCGGGACCACCGCGAAGACCGGCGGCGCCAGGTCGCCCGCGCGGTGCTCGGCGATCGGGTCGTTGGTCGCCGCGGCGTAGGCGGCGATCCGTTCCCGCTCGACCGTGAAGTGCTTCTGCTCGGTCCAGACGCCGAGCGCCTCCAGGTTGAAGCTCATTGCCGTCGCCCCCTTGCGGTCGCCGCGTTGCCGGAGAACACTGTGACGCAACTGAACGTACCGTAGAATGATGTAACGATCCAGAGGGGAACCTTCACCATGTCCGAGACTTCAGGGACCGCCGGCCTGCCCGTCGAGTTCGCCGGCGCCGACCCGAACCAGCTGGCCGGCATGGTCGGCCAGCTCTCCGACGCCGAGCTGCGCGAGGTGCTGGCCGACGCCGCCCTGCGCGGCCAGGTGCTCGACGAGATCTTCCGCCGCATGGGCGACCACTTCCGCGCCGACAAGGCCAAGGGCCAGACCGTCGCGGTGCACTTCGTCATCACCGGCGGCCCGGACGGCGCCAAGGACACCTACCAGGCGTCCATCAAGGACGGTGTCTGCACGACGTCCAAGGAGCTCACCGAGCACCCGCGGGCCACCATCACCGCAGACGGCGTGCCGTTCCTGCGCCTGGTCACCGGCGGTGCCGGCGGCGTCGAGCTGTTCCTGAAGGGCAAGCTGAAGGTCGGCGGCGACATGATGTTCGCCGCGTCCGTGGCGGGGTGGTTCGCGATTCCGGGCGGCAAGTAGTCGATCATTGATAAGCACGACGGCGCGCGGGCGGCCTCGGGGGGCCGTCTGCGCGCCGTCGCGTGCCGTGCCGTCGTGTCCTGTCGTGTCCCGTCGCGCGCCGTCCCGCGTCAGCCGGTTACGCCGCCGGCTTGATGTTGGCGTTGTGCCAGAACACGTTCTCCGGGTCGTACTCGGCCTTGATCCTCGCCAGCCGCCGGTACTTGTCCGCGCCGTAGGCGGCCACGGTCCGCTCCTGGTCGGGCTCGACCATGAAGTTCACGTAGCTCCCGGTGCTGCGGGCGAACGGCAGCAGCGCCTCCCAGTACTCCTTGACCCACGCGGTGTCCGCCGCCAGCAGCTCCGGGGTCGGCGCGACGCAGGCGATGTTCACCACGTAGCCGGGACGCCGGAGCCCGCCGAACGCCGTCGCGTCGTCGGCGACGTCGGTGTAGGCGCCGCCGATCGTGAAGACCGGGGCGAACGACATGGGAGAACTCTTCTTGCCGGAGAACTCGGCCAGCACCGCGACCACGTCGTCGGTGAGCTCGTCCAGATACAGCGCCCGCTCGTAGGCCAGGATCCCGGGAGGCGCGGCGTCGTCGAGCATGGACTGCAACGCCGTGTAGGGCATCGGCGTGACGAAGTCGAACAGCGGCGGCAGCTCCCGGCGCAGGGCGTCGACGACGTCGGCGTGGTCCTCGGCCTTCCCGAAGCCCGCGATGATCACCGCGTGTCCGGGCGCCAGCTGGTACTCCGGCGGGACGAACGGTGCGGGCGGGGCGTTCATGCCGACGGCGATCACCGAGCCCATATCCCTCGGCAGCTTCGCGACCGCCTCCCGTATCGTCCGCAGCGCCTGGACGCCCTGCTCTTCGGGCCAGAACAACAGCCCCATCTGCACCATCGGCCCGACCGGATTCAGTGCGAACCGGAACTCGGTGACGACCCCGAAGTTGCTCCCGGCCCCGCGCAGCGCCCAGAACAAGTCCGGATGCGACTCCAGGGACGTCTCGACGATCCGGCCGTCGGCCAGCACCACCTGCGCCGAGACGAGGTTGTCGATCGTCAGGCCGTGGCCCGCGGTCAGCCAGCCGAAGCCGCCGCCGAGCGTCAGCCCACCGACGCCGGTGTGGCTGATCGTCCCGGCTGGCACCGCGAGGCCGTGCTCCTGGGTGGCGGCGTCGAGGTCGGACAACAGTGCGCCGCCCTGGCAGTACGCCGTTCGTGTGACCGGGTCGACCCGCACCGCCCGCATGCCGCTCAGATCGACGGTGAGCGCGTCCGGCCAGACCGCGTTGCCCGCGAAGTTGTGGGCGCCTCCGCGTACTGACACGTCCAGACCGCGGCTGCGCGCCGCCGTCAGCGCCGCCGCGACGTCCTCCGCGCTCTCACACCGGGCCACCAGCGCGGGCCGGTGGTCGATCGCGCCGTTCCAGACCGCGCGGACGGTGTCGTAGTCGGGGTCGGCGGTGGTGACGACCCGCCCCGAGAATCCCGGGATCATGCTGCTGATGTGGTCGGGCATCTCGTGTCCTTACTCTTGGAGCACTGCCAGCCAGTTCCCCGCCGGGTCCTTGAACCAGGCGATCAGCGGTCCGCCTCGCCGGTTGATCCCGTCCTCGTCGACGCCCGGCAGCATCTCGAAGCGCACGCCGCGGTCGCCGAGGCTCTTCACCGCCGCCTCGATGTCGTCGACGGGGAAGTTCAGGATGGTGAAGGTGGCCGGGACGTGGTCGGTGCCCTTGGGGTAGACCAGGATCTCGGTGTCGCCGCCGACATGCAGGCGGAGCATGCCGTTGGCCTCGGTGACGGGGACGCCGAGCGTCTCGCCGTAGAACCGCTTCGCGGCGGGGATGTCGTTCACGGAGAAGCCGCTGAAGGCTTTCGTGTTCTCGAACATGATGTGACCGTACTCGCCGCGGGCCCGCGCTGCCTGTCCTGAAACGCCGCGGGGCCCGGCATCAGGTTTTTCCCTGACGCCGGGCCCCGCGGCTATGCGGTGCGGCTATCTCACCGCACGCAGCCTCACGCGTCCGCGTGCACCGGCAGGATCGCGACGTGGTCGGTCTCCTCGGCGAGCTCGATCGCGTGCTCGTCGACCAGCGGCATCGCGTTCTTGCCCGGGAGCAGGAACACCGTCGCGATGGCGGCCAGCACGCCCAGGCCCGCGCCGACCAGCAGCGCCGTGCCGAAGCCGCCGGACAGCGCCTGCGCCGGGTTGTCGCCGGTGCCGAACAGGTGCGTGGTGCGGGCCGAGGCCACCGCGGCCAGGACCGCCAGGCCCAGGGCCCCGCCGATCTGCTGCGCGGTGTTCAGCAGGCCCGAGGCCAGGCCGGACTCCGCCTCCGAGGCGCCGGCGGTGCCGGCCACGGTCAGCGCGACCCAGGCCAGGCCGCCGCCCAGGCCGATGACGATCTGCGGCAGCAGCAGGTCGGTGACGTAGCTGCCGTTCGCCGGCATCCCGCTGACCCACAGCAGCCCGGCCGCCATCACGACCATGCCGACGATGGTGGTGGCCTTGATGCCGACCTTGGCGACCAGCTGCCCGGCGGCCGTGGCGGCGATCATGATCGACACCGCGATCGGCACCAGGGACAGGCCCGACTTCAGCGGCGAGTAGCCCAGGACCTGCTGGGTGTACAGGGTCATGAAGAAGAACGCCGGCATCAGGCCCATGACCTGCAATGCCGAGGCGACGTTCGCCCCGCGCAGCACCGGCCTCTTGAAGATCGACAACGGAACCAGCGGCTGCTTGGTCCGCGACTCGATGAACACGAAGGCCACCAGCAGCAGCACGCCGACCGCGCCCAGGCCCAGCGTCTCCGGCGAGGTCCAGCCCACCTTCTGCGCGTTGACCAGCACGAACACGATCCCGGCCAGACCCGCGGTGACGGTGAAGGCACCGGCCAGGTCGAAGCCGTTGCGCTCGCCGCTCGGCGCGCCCACCGGCAGGATGCGCGGCGCGAGCAGCGCCGCGGCGACGCCGATCGGCACGTTCACCCAGAAGCAGGCCTGCCAGCCGAACCAGTCGGTCAGCATGCCGCCCAGGATCAGGCCGACGGCACCGCCGGCCCCGGCCACCGCGCCCCAGACGCCCAGGGCCTTGTTGCGCTCGCCCTTCTCCTCGTCGGTGGAGTCCGGGAAGGAGATCAGCAGCAGGGACAGCGCGGCGGGGGAGACCACGGCCGCGGCGAAGCCCTGGAGGGCGCGGGCGCCGATCAGGAAGCCGGGGTCCGGGGACAAAGAGCCGGCCAGCGAGGCCACGGAGAACAGGATCAGGCCGCCCATGAACATCCGGCGGCGGCCCAGGTAGTCGGCCAGCCGCCCGCCCAGGAGCAGGAAGCCGCCGAACATCAAGGTGTAGGCGTTGGTGACCCAGGACAGGTCGGCCTGCTGGAAGCCCAGGCCCTTGACCAGGGACGGCAGCGCGACGCCGACGATGCCGGCGTCCAGGATCAGGACGAACTGCGTGACCGCGAGCAGCGCCAGGGCCGCCCCGCGGTTGATCGCGCGGCCGCCGTGCGGCGGGGCCGCGGCTGCGGTGGGTACAGCAGCTGACATTGGAGGCATCCCCTAAAAGCGGAAGGTGAAATACGGTTCCGGTTAACGACTGAGACAGTACCGGAGACGTCCCTCCGGTTGTCAAGTGGAACCGGAGGTCATCTTCCGGTTACCCGGGAATCGGTGTACCGTTCAACCATGGTCCTGTCCCAGAAGCCGCCCACGAGCCGACCGCTGCGCGCCGACGCCCGCCGCAACCGGGAGGCGATCGTCGCCGCCGCCGACGACCTGTTCCGCGTCGACGGCATGTCGCTGCAGATGGACGAGGTGGCACAGCGCGCGGGCCTGGGGGTCGGCACCGTCTACCGGCACTTCCCGACCAAGGAGGCGCTGACCGTCGAGCTGGTCCAGTGCCGGGTGGAGAGCACGATCAACCGCGCCGAGCAGACCATGCGGGACTGCGACCCGGCCGGCGCCCTGCGCCGCTTCATCCGGGACATGGCGGCGGTGATGGGCGAGGACATCGGGCTGCGCGAGTCGTTCCAGATGCAGGTGCTGGCCGACAACCAGCTCGACGAGTGCGTGTACTACCGGCAGGACCTGCATGAGCGAAAGCTTGCGATGGTGAAACGCGCGCAGGAGGCCGGCGTGGTGCGCGGCGACCTGGCGCTGGAGGATTTCGACGCCCTGATGTGCGGGATGGGGCAGGCGATCGTGGCCGGCGGGAACCCGACGTTGATCGCGGATGTGCTGCTGGAGGGGATGCGGGTGCCTCTGGAGCCGGTCGCGGGCGCGGAGGCTGACACGGTTGCCGGAGTCGCCGCGGTCGCTGGGTGTCCGGGGGAGTAGCCGGCACCGTAGCCGCCGCAGACTGGCGGACGACTGTCGGACCCGTCGTCTATCGTCGAGCACAATGGTAGACGTGCACGCGAATTCGAACCCTGTCTCAGTCCCCGCACCTTCCCCGGCACCTGATCGCCTGTGTACCGGCCTGAGTTGGTTCGAGGAGAAGCCCGCCCTGACAGCCGTCGAGGGCGGCGATCTGCGTCTCAAGGCACTGAGTCCCGGCACCCGACTGGCACTGTCCTGGTCCGGCCGCCGCCGCTGCATCGGCTGGACCGCGCCGGGCACCGGCCGCACCCCGTGCGCCGAGGACGCCGAGATCGGCGGCGCGGCCACTCTCGCGCAGTGCCCGGCGTGCCAGAACCGTGACCACGGCCTGGCCGTCGCGCGCGACCGGATCACCGACGACGGCCGCTCGTACCAGCTCTACCTGGCGTGGTTCGCGCCCGGCATGCTGAAGGTCGGTATCACCGGCGTACAACGCGGCGTGGCCCGGCTGCTGGAGCAGGGCGCCATCGGCTACACGGTGATCGCCACCGGAACCCTCCCGGCCGCGCGGCGCGCTGAAATCACGGTGTCGGCCTCGGGCCTGGCCAAGGAGCGCTACCGCTCGCGCGCGAAGGTCGAGGCGTGGTGGGGTCTGCCGGAGACCGAGGGGCTGCGCTCGGCGCTCAGTGAAGGACGGACCAAGGCGCTGCGGATGCTCGCCGACCACACCCTCGACGCCTTCCCCGACGGTCCGCTGGTCGACAACACGACGTTCTTCGGGCTCGGCGACGGCGCTCCGGCGACCTACCGCGAGGTCGAGTCGCTGGACGACAGCGGCAGCCTGGCCGGCGAGGTCCGCGCGGTGATCGGCAAGCACCTGTTCCTGGCGGTGGACGGCGGCACGCCGTTGCTGCTGGACACGCGGCTGCTCGCCGGACGGCACACTGTCCCGATCGCAGACGACAGCAATGGGATTGGCGTCGCCGGAGTGCGGACCGCAGAGCGTCGGCGGCCGTTGCTGTACGACACGCCGACGCTGTTCTAGCCGCCGCTACAGAGAAAGCTGCTCTGCGGCCGTCTGCGCGCAGCCGGGTCAGCCGAAGTACCCCTCGATGTCCGCGTGCGAAAGCACCCCGCTCCGCCCGAACTCGAACGTCCCGTGCTCCGCGATCTCCCTCGCCGCGCCAATGGCGGCGGTCATCGCGGCGCGCGACAGGTTCGAGCCGAGGCTGATGCGGCGCACGCCCCATTCGCCGAGCTGCTCGACCGTGGCGTTCAGGCGAGCGCCGCCGGCGATGACGTTGACCGGCTTGCCGACCTCGGAGGTCACCGCGCGGATCTGCTCCTCGGTGGTGAGGCCGGGGGCGAACAGGACGTCGGCGCCCGCGGTTTCGAAGGCCTGGAGGCGCGCGATGGTGTCCTTCAGGTCCGTGTGGCCGTAGAGGAAGTTCTCGGCGCGGGCTGTGACCGTGTACGGGAACGGGAGTGCGCGCGCCGCCTCGATCGCCGCCGTCAGGCGTTCCACGGCTGCTTCCAGCGGGATGATCCCGTCGCCGACGGCGTCCTCGACCGAGCCGCCGACCAGGCAGAACTCGGCGGAGCGGCGGATGGTCTCGGCGACCTCGTCGGGCGTGGTCCCGTAGCCGTCCTCCAGGTCCGCCGCGACCGGCAGGTGCGTGGCCGCGACCAGGGTGCCGGCGTTGGCCAGGCTCTCCTCGCGCGTGATCCCGCCGTCCGGCCGGGCCAGCGTGTGCGCGATGCCGGCGCTGGTGGTGGCCAGGGCCTTGAAGCCGAGGGCGGTGAAGATCTGCGCGGTGCCGGCGTCCCAGGCGTTGGCGATCACGAACACGTCCGGCCCGGCGTGCAGCGCGGCGAAGGTCTCGGCGCGGCGGTACTGGTCTTCGGGGGTCAGCAGGCTCATACCGGGAACCCTACGCGGCGGATCCTTCGGCGAGCGCCGAAATCTGCGCGACCAGCCGCACGCGATGGTCCGGCGGGTCGGGCTCTTCGGAGTGGTCGGAGTTGTCGATCCCGGAGTTGTCGATCTCGTGGTGCGGGACCGGCGGGGGAGTGTCGGGGCGGATGGCGGCGGCCCAGGCCTCGAACGCCGCCAGCTTCGCAGCGTCCTCATCCCGGCCGCGCGCCACGATCCGCGACCGCAGCACCGCCACGTCGCAGCGCACCCACACCAGGCGCACGGTCCCGCCGCCGAGCTCGGAGCACCAGCGCTCCCAGCGCGCCGGATCGCGGATCTGCGACGTGAACGGCGCCACCAGCAGCACCGGACATCCGTGGGAGCGGATCTCCCGTGCGGTCGCGGTCATCCCGCCGTATTCGTGCGCTTTGACGTGCTCGTCGTACCAGGCGCCCTCGCGCTCGCCGAACGGTCGCCCGGCGGCCGCGAGCACTTCCGAGGCGAAGCCCCGGTACATGGTGTCCTTGTCCAGGATCGCCGGGACCGGGGCGAGGCGCTCGGCCAGAAGTGACGCCACCGTCGACTTCCCAACCCCGGGTGCTCCGGCGACCACCCACACATCAGCCACTACATCAGCCACGTGCCGAGCCTAGATCAGCGACCGCACCACCCCGGTCACCAGATCCGCGCACGTCGTCGGCGTCGCGTGCGCCGGGTCCAGCGCGTTCGCCGCCTCGTGGAACGCCACGCCGTCCACCGTCCCGATCAGCACGTGGTCGGACACGTCCAGCGGACACAGGTCCTGCACCAGCACGTTGTGCACGTT
The DNA here is from genome assembly GCF_015356825.1 of Catenulispora rubra. Taxonomy (GTDB): domain Bacteria; phylum Actinomycetota; class Actinomycetes; order Streptomycetales; family Catenulisporaceae; genus Catenulispora; species Catenulispora rubra. The sequence continues at coordinate 29,282 of NZ_JAACYW010000073.1, forward strand.
CGGCCCGGCCAGGAACTGGTTCGTGTACGGCGTCACCAGCTCGTCGAACCGCGACACGATCGTCGTGTACCGCACCCCGGGGACCGTGTCCCCGCTGGCATCGAGCCGCCGGTTGAACGCCGAGCCCACGAACTGCTCCACACACGCCGGACACGCCGTCCCGATCACCCGCGTCGCGCCGGGGATCTGCTGCGCGACGGTGAACAAACCCGAAGCGGTCCCGCCGTGGTTCGTCGGCGCGATCCCGACCAGCGTGTGCACCTTCGGTGCGCCGCCGAGGAACTTCAGGTAGTACCGCGGCAGCGCTCCGCCGCCCTGCGAGTGCCCGAGGATGTCGACCTGGCTCGTGCCGGTCGCCGCGAGCACGCGATTGACGTAGGTCGCCAACTGAAGCCCCGACTGCTCGATCGGCGCGATCCCGTGGACGAGGGGAATCCCCGCGTACTGGCCGTAGTCAAGCTCGAACACGCAGTACCCGAGGTGGGCGAAGTAGGGCCCGCCGAGCAGCCACTGTTCGGTCGGGTTCAGAAAGGTCCCGTGCAACAGCACCAGGGGCCGAGGATGCTCGGCGCTCGGCCGGCAGGAGAAGTCGTTGACACCGGAGGAGAAGGCTGGCGCCTCGGCCGCGTGCGCGGGGGCCGCGGCGAGCGCCGCGGGGCCGGTGAGCAGGGCGGCGGCCAGCAGCCGGGCCGCGCGCCGCCGCAGCAGGCGTCGCAGGGTTCGAGGACGGGGGAAAACCGGTCGCATGTGTCCTTTCTAGGCCCGTCACGCGCTTCCGTACATTCTCAACACCATGACAGTCACCCGTCTGGCCCCGGGGGTGCCGGCGAGCGGGTCGGGTATTGACGCGGGCTCCAATTTACCGGAGGGTAACTTTCAGCGAGCGGCAGTTCTCCGCCGGCCGTTCCCTCCCGGTTATCGCGACGAAAGCAGGTACCGACCATGCCCGGCCCGGCAGGCGCGACCATCGACGGCGGCGGCTCCCACCTGGCGGTGGCCGCGACCCTGGTACGGGCCGGCGTGATCCGTCCCGGACCCCCGCACCGCAGCGTCGGGCAGCTGCGCGCGCTGGCCTCCTGGGGCGCGACGATCGCCGGCGGCTTCCGGGCCGCCGCGGCGCGCACCCCGAACGCCGAGGCGGTGATCGACGAGCGCGTCGTGCTCACCTACAAGCAGCTCACCACCCGCGCCACGCGCCTGGCCAACGGCCTGCAGGAGCGCGGTATCGGCGCCGGGGACAAGGTCGCGCTGCTGTGCCGCAACCACGCCGGCATGGTGATCTGCTTCATCGCCTGCGCCGAGCTCGGCGTGGACGCGGTCCTGTTGAACACCGGCCTGTCCGCCGGCCAGATGACGCAGGTGGTCACCGAGCAGCAGCCCAAGGCGGTGATCGCGGACTCGGAGTTCGACGCGGTGCTCACCGCCTGCCCGGCCGACGTGCTGCGGATCAACGCCTGGCCGGAGGAGGGCGCCGCGGTCGCGCTGACCCTGGACCAGATCATCGACGGCGCCCCGGCCGCGCACCGCAAGCCCCCGGCCAAGCCCGGCCGGATCATCGTCCTCACCTCCGGCACCACCGGCGCCCCCAAGGGCGCGCGCCGCCCCAACCCGCCGGGCATCGGCGCCGCGGCCTCGATCCTGAGCCGGATCCCGCTGCACGCCGGCGAGCGGATCCTGGTGCCGGCCCCGATGTTCCACTCCTGGGGCCTGGCCGCGCTGCAGATCAGCATGCCGCTGCGGGCCACGCTGATCATGCAGCGCCGCTTCGATCCGGAGGCCACGCTCAAGGCGATCCAGAGCAAGCGCCCCACGGCGATGTTCGCGGTGCCGGTCATGGTGCAGCGGATGCTCGACCTCGGCGAAGACGTGATCAAGAAGTACGACACCTCGACGCTGCGCATCGTGGCGCTGTCCGGCTCGGCGATCCCGGCCGCGGCGGTGACCAGGTTCCTGGACACGTTCGGGCCGGTGCTCTACAACTTCTACGGCTCCACCGAGGTCTCCTGGGCCTCCATCGCCGACCCCAAGGACCTGCGCCAGGCCCCGACCACGGCCGGCCGGCCGCCGCTCGGCTCCAAGATCGTGATCCGCGACGTGGCCACCGGCAAGCCGGTCCCGACCGGCACCGTCGGCCGCATCTTCGTGTGGAACGACATGCTCTTCGAGGGCTACACCAACGGTGCCGACAAGGAGACCTCCGACGGCTACATGGCCACCGGCGACCGCGGCTACGTCGACGCCCACGGCCTGCTGTTCGTCTCCGGCCGGGACGACGACATGATCGTCTCCGGCGGCGAGAACGTCTTCCCGCGCGAGGTCGAGGAGCTGATCGCGGCGCAGCCCGGGGTCCGCGAGTGCGCCGTGGTCGGGGTGCCGGACGCCGAGTGGGGCCAGCGCTTCGCCGCCTACGTCGCGCTGCTGCCCGGCGCGTCGATGACCGAGGACGAGGTCAAGGCGTTGGTGAAGGCCGGCCTGGCGCGCTTCTCGGTGCCTCGCGACGTGCACTTCGTGGACGAACTGCCGCGCAACGCCACCGGCAAGGTCGTGAACCGGCTGCTGGCCGACTGACTGGCCGACTGAATCGTGATCCTTCGACCGTGAATGAAGCGCCGGCTTCGGGATAACGGCTGCCGATCTTTCGCCGATCCAGCCGGGGGGCTGGCCGCTACTGGAACGGAACCGGAAAACTGCGAACCCCACAAACGCACAGCCATCCGTCACCCCGACAGGAGGGCACCGCCATGTCCGCCAGCCGTGCCGAGCCCAGCGAGATCGCCGGTCCGAAAGGCACCGGCCTCCGGGTGCTGCGCATCCTGACGCGCTCGGGGGTGCTGCGCCCGGCGCGCCCGGACCGCACCGTCCGCCAACTGCTGAGCCTGGCCCGCTGGGGCGCCACCGTCGCCGGCGGCTACCGGGCCGCCGCGGCCCGCTCGCCGCACCGGATCGCGGTGATCGACGAGCGGCGCTCGGTGACCTTCCGCGAGGTGCACCGGCGCGCGGTCCGGCTGGCCAACGGCCTGGAGCGGCTCGGCGCCGCCCCGGGCAGCCGGGTGGCCGTGCTGTGCCGGAACCACGCCTGGTTCGTCGAGGCGGTGCTGGCCGCCGCCGAGCTCGGCGCGGACGTGGTGCTGGTCAACACCGGTCTGTCGGTGCGGGCCACCGCCGACGTGCTGCGCACGCACGAGCCCGCCGTGGTGATCGCCGACGCCGAGTTCGCCGACCATGTCGCCTCGGCCCGGCTCGGCGTGCCGTTCCTGGTCGCCTGGCCGGACGCCACCGGCCCGGGCACCGGACGCCCGTTCGGCCCGCCCGCGCACCGGATGGCCGCCACCGCCACGGTCGACGACGTCATCGCCACCGCCTCGGACGCCAAGCGCCGCCCGCCGCAGCGCCCGGGCCGGATCATCGTCCTGACCTCCGGCACCACCGGCGCGCCGAAGGGCGCGCAGCGCGCGAACCCGCCGGGGTTGTCCGCGGCGGCCGGGCTGATCTCCCGAATACCGCTGCGCTCCTGCGAATCAGTGCTCGTGGCCACGCCGCTGTTCCACATGTGGGGCCTGGCCGCGCTGCAGATCGGCATGGCGCTGCGGGACACCCTGGTGTTGCAGCGGCGCTTCGAGCCCAAGGCGACGCTTCAGGCGATCGAGGAGCGGCGGTGCGCGGTGGTGTTCGGCGTGCCGGTGGTCCTGCAACGGATCATGGAGCTGCCGCCGGAGCTGCGTGACTCCTACGACGCCTCGTCGCTGCGGATCGTGGCCACGTCGGGCTCGGCGATCCCGACGCCGGTGGTCATCTCGTTCATGGACGTCTTCGGCGACGTCCTGTACAACTTCTACGGCTCCACCGAGGTCTCCTGGGCCGCCATCGCCGAACCCGCGGACCTGCGCATCGCGCCGAACACCGCCGGGCGTCCGCCGCTGGACTCCCGGCTGAAGGTGCTCGACGACCGCGGCGAGGTGGTGCCGCGCGGCGTCACCGGCCGGATCTTCGTCTGGAACACCCTGCTGTTCGAGGGCTACACCAGCGGCGGCACCAAGGAGCACCGCGCCGGGTACATGGCGACCAACGACCGCGGCCATCTGGACTCCTCCGGCCGGCTGTTCGTCCAGGGCCGGGACGCGGACATGATCGTGTGCGCGGGACAAGAGCTGTTCCCGCGCGAGGTGGAGGATCTGCTCGCCTCGGTGCAGGACATCCGCGAGGCCGCGGTGGTCGGCGTGCCGGACGCCGACCAGGGACAGTGCTTCGCCGCCTACGTCGTGGTCCGGCCCGGCGCCGAGATGACCGCGCCCCAGGTGCGCGGGGTCGTCGCGCGCTACCTGCCGGGCAACGCGGTGCCGCGCGACGTCGTGTTCGTCGACGCGCTGCCGCGCAACGCCACCGGCAAGGTGGTCGTGCGGGACCTTCCGCCGTCGTTGGCGGGGGCCTGACGCCCCGCGCCGGTCACCGTGCGCGCACCCCCGATTTCCCCGTGTGCCCGAGCCGGATGGCGCGCCCGCCAGGCGCGCGCCATCCGGCCGCTCTGCAATTGCCCGCGCTGGGCCCCCGCTATCCCCGTCGTCGCCGAATCTCTACCTTCGAGCGCGTCACCAGGGCCGCTCCCGTTCCGGCGAGCATCGGAACGATCACGATCGTGCCGATCAAGAACCACCACGGGATCGCCAGGTAGCTCTGCGCGTGGACGGTTGGCGCATCCCCGAAGCCACCGAGGCGCGGGCGTGCCTCGAACGCGGACTGGACGAAGCTGTGCGACCGGGCCTCGATGATCGCCACCGCCGGGACCAGACCGGTCGCCGAGCCCAGGACGGCGCCCATCGTGGCGGTGATCGTGGCCTGCGATCCGGCCAGCGTCCGGCGCACGCGCGGGCGCGCGCCGACGGCGGCCAGGGTCTCCAGGTCGGCTTGGCCGTCGGTGATGGCCAGGCCGGTGGAGATCGCCGCCGCGCCGAGGGTCACGAACGCCGCGACGGCGGCCAGCGCCAGCATCGAGGTGTCGTTGCCGCCCTGGTAGCCGCGCTCGACCTTGAGCAGCGCGGTGGTGCCCAGGGCCTCGGCGGCGGCGTTGGCGCGCTCTTCCTCGGACTTGGTCGGCATGCGGGTGGTGTCGAACAGGATCATCGACGGCGCGTACTTCACGCCGTAGCGGTCGGCCGCCGACTGCGGGATCAGGGCCCGGACCCCGTTGACGGCGCTGCCGTCCTTGGTCTTGGCGACGGCTGCCGGCAGGGTCAGCGGGGCCGGGGCCGGTCCGCTGCAGAAGGGGGCGAACTGCTGGCGGAGGGTGTCGGGCAGGTCGGCGCCGGCCGGCGGGCAGTTGCGCTGCAGGGCGATGGTCGAGCTCGGGGCGCCGGTCGCGGGGTCGGTGCCGGTGAGGTCGTAGGGCGTGAACACGACCATGCCGCCGGCCGCGAGGGTCTTCTCGGCCTGCGGGTCGACGGTGCCGGTGAGGGCGCGCAGGGTGGCGGCGTCGCCGGGGACGACCTGGCCGGCGCTGAAGGCGGCCGCGCAGCGCGGGTCGGACTGGATCATCGACTCGGCGTCCTGGCCGGAGGGGAAGGGGACGGCGCCGTCTCCGTTGTTGAAGAAGGGGCAGTCGTTCGCGAGGGTGCGCTTGACGACGATGTCGACCGGGACGAAGCCGTTGTAGTTCTGGGTCGGGATCACTGCCGCGGAGCGGACCGGGAGGGTGGCGCTGATCGCGGCGATGGCTTTGGTGGGGTCGATCGGCGGATTGGCGGGATTGTTCGGGTCGCCGGAGTTCGGGACCAGCGGGCTTGATCCTGATCCGAACTGCTGGCCGTCCAGCTGCTGCCGGCCGGCGGCCCCGAACATCAGCGCCACCTGACCGGGGCGCAGGGTGCTGTGATACTGCGCCTTTCCGCGGGCGTCGGTGCTGGTGAGCATGGTGGCCACGGCGGTGGATCCGGCCACCGCGGCCAGGATCGCGGCGACGGCCGGGGCGGTGCGGCCCCGGTTGCGTGCGCTGTCGCGCAGCGCCATGCGGCCGGTGAGCGGGAGCAGGCGGCCGAGCTTGCCGGTCAGGGCCACCAGCAGCGGGGTGCAGGCGACGACCCCGAGTTCGGACACTGCGATGCCGGCGACCAGCGGGATCGTATGGATGCCGGGCTTGAAGACCCCGTAGCCGGTGGCCGCGATGCCGGCGGCCAGGACGACGACGCCGAGCGTCGCCAGCTTCCACGGCACGCCGCGGGCTCCGCGCCGGCCGCCGGTCAGGGCTTGGAGGACCTGCTGGCGTCCGGTGATGACGGCGGGGATCAGGGCCGCGATGAGGCCGGTCACCACGCCGATCAGCGCGGCCAGGGCGAGATCGCCCGGCGCGATGCGGAAGGCGCCGGGCTCGCGGTGCGTGAGGGTGACCGCCTCGGGCAGCGCCAGGCGTCCCAGGCCGATCCCGGCCAGGGCGCCGACGATGCCGCCGACCGCGCCGAGCACCAGGCCGTCGGCCAGCACGACGGCGCGGACCATGCGCTGGTCGGCCCCGGCGGCGCCCATCAGGCCGAAGTCGCGGCGGCGCTTGCGGGCGCCGACGGCGAAGGCCGGTCCGGCCAGGAGGACGACCTCCAGCAGGGCCATGACGACGCCGACGGCGCCGACCGCGAGCAGCGCCTGCGTCAGGCGGCTGTTGCCGGCCGAGGCGGCGCGGTAGTGCTGGAGCAGCGGGACGGCGGAGTCCGGCGGCGGGTTCTCGGCGACCAGGAGGGACTCGGCGGAGTAGCCGGTCTGGTTCAGCTTCTGGACCTGGTCCCACCTCAGGCCGCCGGGGACCTGCGCGAGCCACTTGGCCGGGCCGGGGTCGTTGGGGCCGGTCGGCAGCGTGCCGGGATAGGCGACGATCTCGTCGGCGTCCAGGCGCGCGGGGACGTCGTACTCGCCGACGATGGTGAGCTGGTGCTCCGGCAGGCGGCCACTTCGGTCGGGCACCTCGTTCGCGCTGAGGAACTCGGCGCTGAGGTGGTCGCCGATCCGCTTGTCGAGGGCGGAGAGCAGGGACGTGGAGAGCGTGACCTCGCCCTTGGCGCTCGGCGCACGCCCGGACTTCTTGACGTAGAGTCCGTCGAGCAGCGGGTTGCCGAGGTCGCGCTCGGCCGCCTGCACCGAGTACGCACCCTGCGGCGAGCTCACGCGCATCTCCTGCGGCGCCGGCATCGGCACGACACGCGACCCCGGCGGCAGCACCCCGGAATCGATGGGCGAGGCGAACTGCACGCCTTGCAGCGCCCCGGCGAGCATGCCGTTGGCCTGCGGCGAGATGGGGACACTGCCGTCGGGCAACTGCTCGATAGGCGCGGGCGCGACGAAGGACACCAAGGCGTCGGCCCGCCCGATGTCCCGCCGCACCTGCTCGACGGTGGTGAGCTTGGTGGTGTGGTAGAGCGTGTCAGCCGCACTGGCGCCCGCCACCGGCAACGCCAGCATCGCCGCGACCAGCACGGACCGGCCCTTGTGGCGCAGGGCCTCGCGGCGCGCGATGCGGACGGCGACCTTCCAGATCATGGGGTCAAGGGATACCGGGTATGTTCGAGCTCTGCATCGTGCGGAATGCGTAGATCTTTTGGGCGGCGGTGGAATGCCTGGAGATAACCGGCCCCACGAGCGACTATTGAGGAAACTGGCGAGTGCGGGCAAGCGGCGATACGGCGACCGGGATGCGAGCGGCAGCTTAAGGCTGGGGATCAGGCGCGAACCCGGCGGCTGGCAGGCGGCGTTGCGCGAATCCGCAAGCTGGCGGGCGGCAGCTTTGGCCGGCGCGCGAGCGGCAGCTTAGGGCTGGGGATCAGGCGCGAACCCGGCGGCTGGCAGGCGGCGCTGCGCGAATCCGCAAGCTGGCAGGCGGCAGCTTTGGCCGGCGCGCGAGCCGTAGCTCGGGGTCGCTGGTCGGCGCGCGAGTGCGGGCGCATCCGTCGGCAGGAATGCTCGGCCACCAACCTCAGCCTCCCTGCGAGCCGCAGCCTGGGCAGGCAGGTGTGAAGGCGGGTTCTCAGCCCTGCCCCCAAGGCACCTCGGGCGACTTGTAGTACGCGATCCCCAGCTTGTCCCACAGCGGTCCCTGATCCGCCAGCCGCTGCGAGAACTTCGGCCAGTTGTGGGTGTTCGGCGTGGACCAGCCGATTTCGGCGATGGCGGGTAGGCGCGGGAAGGCCAGGGTCTCGGCGTCCTTCAGGCTCTTCACGGTCTCGCTCCACAGCGGTGCTTCCACGCCGAGCACTGATGATGGCCCGATGCCCGGCAGCACGGTCACCGGGTCCCAGTCGTAGGCCTTCGACACCGGCGTGTAGCCGGCCCAGTGCAGGCCCAGGGGGAAGTCGGGGGTCGGCTGCTGGTCGAGGTAGGCGTGGTTGCCGGGGGCCATGATCAGCTTGGTGCCCCTGTCGGCGGCCTGCGTCACGTACGGCTGGGGCTGCGCCGTGTTCCAGTACTCCAGCACCGTCTGCGGCAGCAGGGGCGCGGTGCCGGCCTCGGCCCAGGCGATCGGCGTGCGGCCGTGGCTGGCGACCAGGTTCTGGGCGCGCTGGATGAAGGCGTCGTACTGCGTCAGGTCCAGTGCCTGCGCCTCGTCGCCGCCCAGGTGGAGGTAGGGGCCGGGGGTGGCGTCGGCGGCGGCTTCGGTCGCTGAATCGACAAATCTGTATGTTGACTCACTCGTGGTGCACAGCGCGTCGTAGCCGGGGGACGCCGTGGTCACGGGGCCGTGGTGGCGGCCGTCGCAGGCCAGCGTCGGGTACGCGGACACGGCCGCGCCGACGTGGCCGGGCATGTCGATCTCCGGGATCACCGTCAGGTACCGCGAAGCCGCGTAGCCGACGATCTCCTTCAGCTCCGCGGCCGTGTAGTAGCCGCCGGGACCGCCGCCGACCTGCGAGGCACCGCCGACTGTGGCGAGCTTCGGCCAGCCCGGCACGGTGAACCGCCAGCCCTGGTCGTCGCTGAGGTGCAGGTGGAACTCGTTCACCTTGTACAGCGCGGCGGCGTCGATGTACGCCTTGACGTCGGCCACGCTGTAGAAGTGGCGCGCGACGTCCAGCATCACGCCGCGATACGCGAAGCGCGGACGGTCGGTGATCGTGCCGGCCTGGAGCTTGGCGCCGATGAGCAGCTGACGGATGGTCTGGACGCCGTGGAAGAGCCCTGCGTCGGTGGCGGCGGTGAGCGTGACGGAGGTCGGGGTGATGGCGAGGGTGTAGCCCTCGGTGCCCAGGGATGCGTCGCCGCCGGTGGGCTGGAGGACGAGCTGGATGGTGGCGTTGATGCTCGGCGTGGACTGCGGTGCCAGGCCGGTCTGCTGCTTGATGCACGCAGCAAGGTCGGCCGCGACGGGTTCGGCGCCGGGGGAGGCGTGGATCGCAGCGGCACCCGTAAGGGTGAAGGTCCCGGCCGCCGCCGTGATGTTGGACGGCTCGGGGACGACACGTTCGAGGGCCGTCGAGTCAACCGAGCCGACAGGCGAAGTGGTCCCGGATGTGACGCTGTTGCTGCTGGTCGAGGGCGGTGTCGCCGTGGTCCCGCCACCGCCGCCACTGCACGCGGACATCGCAAGAAGCGCAGCGGAAGCGCTGATCACCGCTGCGGTCCGGAGCGTGCGAGGTCGGCCGGTCACCCCGCGAGGGTAGACCACCGCCGCGTTCACCCCGAACCAACCGAAGCGCCAAAGCCGCCAGGCTCACGGCCATCAACGCATACCCGGCGGCCAGCACCCGAGTCGGGCCGAGCCGGTCGGCCGCGACGCCGGTATCGGGTAAAGAAAAGAACTGAGTTTAGAGCGCGATGTCCTGACATCTTGATTGCCAGGCGCAGGTTCGAGCCAAGTCGAGTCAGCTTCGAGGCGGAGCGCCGAGGCGGGCCGGTAGGTTGAACGACAGAGGCAGCCACCAGGGAGGGCACAGCACGATGAGCGGGGATACGAAGACTGATCCGGTGCTGGAACTGCGCGCCGTCACGCGCGTCCACGGCAGGGGAGCCGCGGAGGTCCACGCGCTGCGCGGCGTCGACCTGGCCGTGGCGCCCGGCGAGCTGGTGGCCGTGATGGGCCCCTCCGGCTCGGGCAAGTCGACGCTGCTTTCGCTGGCCGGCGGCCTGGACATGCCGACGACCGGCGAGGTGCGCATCGAGGGCACCACACTCGCGTCCCAGAGCAAGGCGCAGCTCGCTGCGATCCGTCGGCGCTCGGTCGGCTACGTCTTCCAGGACTACAACCTGATCCCGGCGCTGACCGCAGCCGAGAACGTGGCGCTGCCGCGCGAGCTCGACGGCCTGTCGGCCCGCAAGTCCCGCCAGGAAGCCCTCGCAGCCCTCGAAGAAGTCGGCCTGCGCGCCGAGGCCGACCGCTTCCCCGACGAGATGTCCGGCGGCCAGCAGCAGCGCGTCGCCATCGCCAGGGCCCTGATCGGCGCGCGCCGCCTGATCCTCACCGACGAGCCCACCGGTGCGCTGGACTCCGAGACCGGGGAGGCCGTGCTGCGGCTGCTGCGCAAGCGCTGCGACGAGGGTGCCGCCGGGGTTCTGGTCACGCACGAGTCCCGGCACGCGGGCTGGGCCGACCGCATCGTGTTCCTGCGGGACGGGCTGATCGTGGACGAGTCGGCGCCCTCCCGGCGTGCCGAAGACCTGCTGGTGTCGGGCGGCGCCGACGTCTGACACGCCCGGGCTGTGAGACGGCACAGGTCCCGTCAGATGCGTGCTCACGCATCTGACGGGACCCGAGAGCCCAGGAGGACCCGAGAAGACCTCAGCTAGCCGCGTGCTCGGCCGGCTGCGCCCCGCTCGACTCGAACAGCGAGAAGAACCCGCCCTGCGGGTCCTGGCACACCGCGAACCGTCCCGGCGGGATCGGCGTCGTGGGCACCACGACCGAGCCGCCGAGCTCGCCGACCTTCGCCACCGAGGCGTCGCAGTCGGCCACGCCGAAGTACACGGCCCAGTGCGGGGGCGTCTCCTTCGGGAAGTGCTCGTCGTCCATCACCATCAGGCCGGCCACGGTGCGGCCGTCGACCTGGAACTCGGTGTACTCCATTCCGTCCATCGGGGTGGTCGAGGCGCCCCAGCCGAAGGTCGCGGTGTAGAAGGCCTTGGCGGCGTCGGCGTCGCGGGTGTTCAGCTCGTCCCAGGCCAGCGTGCCGGGCTCGTTGACCAGGCCGGCACCGCGCATCGACCGCGGCTGCCACAGGCCCAGGACGGCGCCGGTGGGGTCGGCGAACAAGCCCATGCGGCCGACGTCGGTGACGTCCATCGCGGGCATGATGGTCTGGGCGCCGGCGGCCTGGGCCTTGGCCATCGTGTCGTCGGCGTCGGTCACCGCCACGTAGGTGCTCCAGGCCACCGGCTGCTCGGCGGACATGGTCTTCATGGCGCCGGCCACCTGTTCGCCGTTGAGCAGGAACAAGGTGTAGCCGCCGGCCTCGGGGTCCTCGGCGACCTGTGCGGTCCAGCCGAACAGACCGCCGTAGAAGGTCTTGGCGCCTTCCAGGTCGGAGGTCCCCAGGTCCACCCAACACGGGGTGCCGGGGACGTACTCTGTCATCTTCATCGCGGGGCCTCCTTCAACCCGGCCATGATCGGCCTGACGGGGTTTGCGGGGTTTTTCGTCTCTGAACGTACTCGCCCGGCACGGGTTCCGCCCCCGGAATGCGGCGGCTCGCACCCGCTCGTGGGGCGGGGCGCTACGTTGGGAGCGTGCCCGACCGATCTTCCTTCGCGAAGCCTTCTGCGCCCGGCTCGAACCGGGGCTCTGACCTGGCCGAACGCCGGTGGCGCCAGGCCCTGGCGGACGCCGGGCTGGACGTCGGGTTCGGCGCCCGGCGGCGTGCCGAGTACAGTGCCGACGCCTCCAACCACCGGCACGTGCCGCGCGGCGTGGGGTTCCCGCGCGACGCCGGGCAGGTGGCGGCGGCGGTCCGGATCTGCGCCGAGCACGGCGTGCCGGTGACGCTCCGTGGCGGCGGCACATCGGTGGCCGGGAACGCCATCGGCGAGGGGCTGGTGCTGGACTGCTCGCGGCACTTCGGGCGGGTACTGGAGCTGGATCCCGGCGCGCACACCGCGCGGGTGGAGCCGGGGGTCGTGCTGGACGTGCTCCAGGCGCAGGCGGCGCCGCACGGGCTGCGGTTCGGGCCGGATCCGTCGACGGCGTCGCGGTGCACGGTCGGCGGGATGATCGGGAACAACGCCTGCGGGGCCCGGTCGCTGGCGTTCGGGACGACGGCGGACAACGTGCTGGCGCTGGAGCTGCTGCTCGCGGACGGCACGCGCACGACCGCGCGGCGCGGGACGAGCGGGGTCGCAGCGCTCGACGAGCGGCTGCGGGCGCTGGTCGAGCGGCACGGCGAGGCCATTCGGCGCGAGCTGGGCCGCTTCCCGCGGCAGGTGTCCGGCTACGCCTTGCAGCATCTACTGCCGGAGAACGGGTTCGACGTCGCCAAGGCGCTCGTCGGCTCCGAGGGGACGCTCGCGGTCGTGCTCGGGGCCGAGGTGCGGCTGGTGCCGGTGCTGCGGGAGCGGGTGCTGGTGGTGGCCGCGTATCCGGACATGGTCACGGCGGCGGTCGACGTGCCGCGGGTCCTGCCGCATCAGCCCTCGGCGATCGAGGGGCTGGGGGCGGAGCTGGCCGACGTGTGGGCGGCGCGGCGCAAGCGGGCTCTGCCGTCGTCGCTGCCGTCGGGTGGGGGATGGCTGTTCATCGAGACGACGGCGGACCAGGTGGCGGGGATCGTCGCGGACCTGGAGGGGGCGCACGCGACGCGGGTGGTCGTCGCCGACGGCGAGCAGCGGGAGCTGTGGCGGATCCGGGAGGACGGCGCGGGGCTGGCGACGCGGACGTCGGAGGGGGCCGAGGCGTGGCCGGGGTTCGAGGACGCCGCGGTGCCGCCGGAGCGGCTGGCGGACTACCTGCGCGGGTTCGAGGCGCTGATGCACAGCGCCGGGCGCAAGGGGACGGTGTTCGGGCACTTCGGGGAGGGGTGTCTGCACGTGCGCATCGACCACGACCTGCAGACCGTCTCCGGGCGGCAGCAGTTCGCGGAGTTCACGGCGGCGGCGACGGCGTTGGTGGTCACGCACGGCGGGTCGGTGTCCGGCGAGCACGGGGACGGGCAGGCGCGCTCGGCGCTGCTGGCGGCGATGTACAGCGCTGAGTTGCTGGAGGCGTTCCGGGAGTGCAAGGCGGCGTTCGACCCGGACGGGGTGCTGAACCCCGGGATCCTGGTGGCGCCGCGCGATTTCGCCGCCGACCTGCGCGCGCCGGGGGTGGTGCAGGACGCGCCGCCGGAGCTGGCGCTGCTGGCCGACGACGGGGACTTCGGGCGCGCGGTGCGGCGCTGCGTGGGGGTCGGCAAGTGCCGCAGTGCGGCCGGCGGGGTCATGTGCCCGTCGTTCCGGGCGACCGGGGATGAGAAGGACTCGACGCGCGGGCGTGCCAGGGTGCTGCAGGAGATGCTGGACGGCCGCAGCGTGCGCGGCGGCTACCGGGCGCCGGAGGTGCTGGACGCGCTGGACCTGTGCCTGGGGTGCAAGGGCTGCAAGACGGACTGCCCGGTCGGGGTGGACATGGCCGCGTACAAGACGGAGGTGCTGTACCAGCACTACCGGGGCCGGCTGCGGCCCGCGGCGCACTACTCGCTGGGCTGGCTGCCGCTGTGGGCGCGGCTGGCCGGGCTCGCGCCGCGGGTGGTGAACCGGGTGCTCGGGTCACGGCTGGCGCCGCTGCTGAAGCGGGCCGGGGGGATCGCGGAGGAGCGGGCGTTGCCGCGGTTCGCGGCGCGGTCTTTTTCGCGGCGGGTGGGGGATGCCGAGGCGGCGGT
>NZ_JAACYW010000730.1 GCF_015356825.1 Catenulispora rubra
TCTACGTGCGGCAGCGCTCGGTGTCCACGAGCAGCGCCACGGTGGACGTGGAGACCAAGTACTGGAACAACTCCGGCAGCACACGGCACGTGCAAGTCCGCACCGTCATCACCGATGCCGGCGGCGCCGTGGTCACCGACACCATCACCGCCGCGCGCACCGTGGCCTCCGGTGCCGGAGACGAGGTGATCCAGACCGCGACCGTGAACAACCCTCGGCTGTGGCGCGGACGCGCCGACCCCTACCTGTACAAGGCCACCGTCGAGATCCACGACGCGGACGCCGGCACCATCACCGACGCGGTGACCGTCCCGTTGGGGCTGCGCTCGTTCAGCCTGGACGCGAACACCGGCTTCACCCTCAACGGCGCCCATACGAGGCTGCACGGCGTGAACCGGCACCAGGACCGGCTGAACATGGGCTGGGCCGTCAGCCCCGCCGACCACGTCCAGGACTTCGACCTGATGGACGAGATGGGCGTCAACGCCCTGCGCACCGCGCAC
>NZ_JAACYW010000731.1 GCF_015356825.1 Catenulispora rubra
AGGTACGGCGGGTTGCGCGGGGGTGCGGATCGTCGACTGGTGTACCACGGGGGTCGGGGCAGGTGTCGGCGCGGGCTCGGATGCCTCTGTGCTCTGCTGAACCGGGGTGGTCAGCGGCAGATTCAGTGCCGGGAGTCCGAGCGACGCCGGGGTGCCGGTGCGTGCGATCGAGCGTGCGACCACGTGGCCGCTCGGGGCGTCCGTGCGGACCTGGCGGCGCGGTTCGCGCTGGAACGAAGGGTTCTGCCACGTCGCCAGGCGCGCGCCGAAGTTCGACTCCGAGACCCCGCCTGCGCCGGAGCGGCTGACGCCGCGCATCGTCGGGACCGCTGCCCATTCGCGTCGTTGCACTGCTGCTCCGCTCGATGAGACCACCGGAGCCGACACATGATCCGGCGAGCCCGAGCCGACCGATGCTGCGCCGGACAAGCCAGCGCCCGCGCCGGCCGCGCTCACGCCAGCCACCGGCCCGGCCGACGCCGCGCCAGAACCAGAACC
>NZ_JAACYW010000732.1 GCF_015356825.1 Catenulispora rubra
GTCATAGAGGGTCCCGGCGGCGATAGACGGCGAGCGCTCGCTCACAGATTCGACCGGCCAGACTGGCGGCGCCGGAGAGAATACGGCCCCTGTCTCAACAGTCGCCCGCGCATAGGGTCCGAACTCGACCTTGACCGCGCCGTCCGCACCCGGCCGCACGACGATCTCGACGCTGGTCGGCGGCGCGGCGGCCGTCCACTGGTCGAACCGAGCGTCCCGCACCGCGATCGCGTGACCGCCCGCGGCGTCGATCATGTGCTGGATCACTGTGGTGGCGGGGACGACGGGGAAGCGGTCGGTCACGTCCGGCCAGTCGTCGCGCTGTGCGAAGAAGCAGTGGTCGAGGAGATAGGGCATTGAGTCGGTACCCACTGCGAGCGTGATCCGCCGCTCGCCGGAAGCAGAAACAGAAGCCGAAGAAGAGGTGGAGGCAGAAGAGGAAGCGGCCTGCCGAGCAGCCAACACAGCCCCAGTACTCGCCGCCGTCTCACGCAGCA
>NZ_JAACYW010000733.1 GCF_015356825.1 Catenulispora rubra
ACGCGACGTACCCCTCCCCCGCCGCCGTCCCCATGATCCGGCCACGCCGCGTCGCCCGGCCCCACTCGTCGACGAGCGCCGCATACCCGTCCACGCCAGTCACCCACGCACGGTCCGACCACGCGGCGCCGGTACCGGGAGCCGTACGCGTCGAGTACGCGAACTTCGCGTAGTGCGGGTCGCCGGGGTCGTCGGCGTAGGTGGCGTGGTCGCTGCCGTGGTTGACGACGCGCACGATCCCGTCACCCAGGCCCCGCTGCACCGCCCAGCCCAAAGACGGAAGGATCGTCACCGAGTCCTCAGCGGGAGTATCAGGAGGCATCGATGCCGACCACAGGGGATGCGAAGCCGGGGCCGCCAAACCCAAGAACCCCATCCCCGCGAAGTAGGCAGATCCCGGCCCGCTGTACTCCTGCACCACTGGCAAAAACTCCCGCGCGCCCCAGCCGAGGCTCGGCGCCTCAGCACCGTCCACTCCGAGCCGGTCTCTTATACA
>NZ_JAACYW010000734.1 GCF_015356825.1 Catenulispora rubra
CAGATCCAACACGCCGTAACCACTGGAGAGCCGGATGACCGTAAACGGTCACGTCCGGTTCGGCGGGAGGCCGCGCGGAAAAAGGACCTGACCAGTTCAGGAACCTCGCCGCGCGGCCGACCCAACGGGCTGGCTGATGCTGCACCGCCGGCTCGTCCGCGACTACGAGACTCTCCCCGAGAGCTCCGAAGCCATGATCAACGTAGCGATGATCGACAACGTCAGCAAGTGCATCACTGGAGAAAACGCCCCTACCTGTCGAGGCACCTACTAGTGCAAAGAGTGCAAATCAAACGCCCTCTTACGTCTTCACGCATCCGATGTAGATGGTGTTCGCGATGGCCGGGCCGGGCTGTGTCAGTCGCCCGCTGTCGAGTCGGACGTATTTTCCCGATCCGGTAGCGATCTGACGGGGCGCGTATCCACAGTTCCCGGTGGGGTAGAAGCTGAGGATCGTGCTGTCGATCGTGGCCGGTGAGGTGGCAGTCGTCGAG
>NZ_JAACYW010000735.1 GCF_015356825.1 Catenulispora rubra
CGGTGATGACGGTGCGGACTTGCACGTGCCGTGTGCTGCCGGAGTTGTTCCAGTACTTGGTCTCCACGTCCACCGTGGCGCTGCTCGTGGACACCGAGCGCTGCCGCACGTAGACGCTGTCACTGGCGTGGTCCAGCATGCGGATCGCGAGCGGATCGGTGACCTGAAAGCTCACGTCGCGGTACAAGCCGCCGAAGAACGTGAAGTCGGCCGACAGCGGAGCGATGTCCGCGTTGTAGGCGTTGTCCACCTTCACCGCGACCACGTTGTCCGCGCCGAGCTTGAGAACGGAGGTGGCGTCGAACCGGAAGCGGGCGTAGCCGCCCTGGTGCTGACCGAGATAGGTCCCGTTGACCCACACGTCGGCGACCGTGTTCGCGCCGTCGAACTGCAGCCACAGCTTCTTGCCGGCCAGCGCGGTCGGGGCAGTGAAGTGCCGGCGGTACCAGCCGATACCGCGGTAGTAGTCGTTACCGCCGTCCTGGC
>NZ_JAACYW010000736.1 GCF_015356825.1 Catenulispora rubra
CCGCTACGGCGGCTACCGGCTGGCCCGCGGCTATCGGCTGCCGCCGCTGATGCTGGGCGACGACGAGGCGCTCGCCGTCCTGCTCGGCCTGCTCGCCGGGGGACGCAGCGGTCTGACGGCGGCGCTCGGGCCGGCCGGGGAGACGGCCGCCGCCAAGATCCGCCGGGTGCTGCCGGCCCGGCTGGCCGACCGGCTGCGGAACGTGCTCGACACCGTGGCCTTCACCGCGGCGCCCGACCAGGACCCCGCCCCGGACGCCACGGTGCTGCTCACCGTCTCCGACGCCGTGGCCGGGCACCGGCCGATCGCCATCGCCTACACCGATCGCGGCGGCGTCCGCACCGACCGGACGCTGCACCCCTACGCCATCGTCAACCATCGGGACCGGTGGTATATCAGGGCTCTGGATCCGGCGATCGGCGAGGAACGCAGCTTCCGGCTCGATCGGATCACCGGGGTCAGAACGCTCCCGGGGTCCTTCGAAC
>NZ_JAACYW010000737.1 GCF_015356825.1 Catenulispora rubra
AATCCGTCCCCGTATTTGCCGTGCTCAGGCCGGTAGGGCACGAAGGCATGGCTGTCGTTCGGAGCCAGCCCACCCACCTCGACGTCCGGCTCCCACACCGTGAGCCGGCGCGCCAGTTCGACATAGTCCTGCTCGGCCATCGGCCGCGACGGGGGAATCCTCGAATAGAGCGCGGTGACGTGCGCCGATACCAGAGCACGAACTTGCTCGTCGTGCTCAGCCCCGGCGAGCCGAAGCCGAACCCTCAGATGCGGTCCGTCGGCCCAGTGCCGCAGGAAGAACCAAGACCCGATCAGGCCCTGTCCCCGCAGGTCGGACAGCAGGTCAGGAAGTAGTTCCCTGATGATCGTGTCGAGCGGAGTCATCGTGTAGACGTGGACGCCGACCCACTGATCCACTTCGTCCACGTCAGGCTCCTTCCCAGGACGAGCCCACCTCGAGGACGAACTCGGCCGCGTGCCGGCTGCCCGACGGGCAGGCG
>NZ_JAACYW010000738.1 GCF_015356825.1 Catenulispora rubra
CCGCCAGCGCGGTGCCGTCGGGCAGGGGTGTCAGGTCCCTGTTCCCGATCCGCCGGTCGGCGCGCATCACCACGGCCGCGCCGGTGGCCTGCAGAAGCTGGAACAGCCTCACCGAGGGGAAACCGGCATCGAACAACACGATCGAATGCTCATCCACACTGTCGATCAGCTGCTCGGCCAACTCCCGCTCCGGGGTGGCGTAGGCCCCGATCGCCGCCGCCCGCAGCCCGTGGCTGCAGGCCTCGGCCAGCGTCACCACCTTGGCCTGCGGGTAGGCCGTGTCCCGGGTCGAACGCACCCCGCCGAGCGGCCCGCCGAACACCCGGCGGTTGTCTACCGTCTCCGGCAGGTCCACCACGAACCCGTCCACCGCCAAAACAAGCCGACCCCGCCAGCGTGCCCCGGGCGTGTCGGCCAACGCCACCGGATCAGCGGCCACCAGGTGAAACACCTCGGCCATCGCCGCCGCAC
>NZ_JAACYW010000739.1 GCF_015356825.1 Catenulispora rubra
CACCGGTTTCCTGACATGCTGCTGTCCCCTTCACCTTTCGGATCCAGGTAAGTCATCTGGCCCAGGAACCTCCTTCCAAGTTCCTCCCAGCTGAACTGGGGATACAACAGAGCGCCTCGTGGCGCACGGCGTTCTTTCCAATACCCAGCGGCGCTTGACCACGTGGAAGCCTGTGACCTCGGGGTCTCTGTGGACGACTTCGGCGTCGACGCCGAAGGCTGCGGCGTGCTCGACGAACTGGGTCTTGAAACCAGTGGGCTGACCCCCGAGTTGTAGACACCTTGATACTTGGGTCCGAGGTGGATCCACTTGGAGAGGGGTGAATGACGCGTATGGGACGGCCGTCGAAGTACTCCCCGGAGTTCCGGGATGACGCTGTGAAGCTGGTGTTGGACTCGATCCCGCCGCGCAGGGTCGCTGATGTGGCTCGTGAGCTGGGCCTGGTTCCGGAGACGTTGCGCAACTGGGTGG
>NZ_JAACYW010000074.1 GCF_015356825.1 Catenulispora rubra
GGGGTGCCCATTGGTGGTGGTCGAAGACCGGACGGGGGGCGGCGGCGGTGCCGGTGCTGCCGAGGCCGACGCGGAGGGCGTCGAGGGCCTCGTTGTAGCTCAGGCGGGTTTGGCCGGCGTCGTCGGCGACGTGTCCCAGTCCGATGCCGGCGATCTGGGCTGCCGGTAGTGCGGCGAGGCTGCGGACCAGGTGGTCGCGGCCTCGGCCGGGCAGCTCGATGGCGGCGATGACGTTGCGGTGGCGTACGGTCCAGAACAGGGCGCCGGCGTGGTTCACCAGCAGCCTGCCGACCTCCTCCAGGTCGGCGAGGGGTGCGCTGCCCTGTACTTCGGCCACGGCCACGCAGTGCTTCGCGGCGAAGGCGTCGGCTCCGCGGTGGTGTTCGGTCAGGGTTCCGGCGAGGACCGCGTCGAACAGCTGGGTGCGGTGCCGCTGTTCCATGATCGGGCCGCCGCGGAGGGCCTGGTCGGCGTAGGCGGCGGCCACTTCGGTGCTGATCCGGTCGGCGAACTCGAGCACGAACGCCGCCATCGACGCCAGGTCGTGCTCGCTGGTCGTGCCGGCGACGGCGAGGGTCCCGGTGACCTCCCGCCAGAACACCTGGACGCCGACCCGGTAGGCGCGCAGCACCGCCTCGCGGTCGATGCCCTGCACGGCCCGGCGCCTGGCGCCCTCGATCATCGGCACGAAGTCCTCGTCGTGCAGTTCGCCGGTCTGCATCGCGTGCAGGCAACAGCGAACCGTCGCCGCCGACACCTCGCGCACGTCGTTGAGCAACGATTCATCGGTGATCTCGCGGTATTCGCCTATATAGACCTGATAAGCACGCACCATCTCATTTGCCAGCGCGTCGACGCGCTCCCGCAGGAGGGCCGCGACGCCCTCATGTCTTCCGATCGCCGGGCCCGGAGTCACGGCGCCGGTGTAAGCCTCTAACAGCCTGGGTTCCATCGCTGCCGCTCCTGGCACAACTGTCGGTGAGATTTCGATGGTTCTAACGCCTGGGTAACAGGGGAAGCGGTCAAGCCTCAAAGAACTCTCGGCGGTACACGGACAACGCAGCCGATCACGCAGGACCGTCCGCTCGCGACGTGCCGCGTTCGGAGTCCCACGCACGGTCATGAAACCACAAAGAAATATTAGTCAATACCGTATTTGTGCGGTCACGATCGCGGCCGGCCGTGGCTGCCGCCTCCGCAGCGCCCGTGGCAGCGATGTGCCCGCCACAACAGGCCACCGCGGGCCGCTTCCGGGCGCGGTGATCGCACGCGACGATCGTTGCGAGCCAGTCCGCACCGGAGTGCAAGCGGGAATCTTCACAGGGAGATCACACCTTGAAGATCCAAGGTATCGAAGACGAGGATCACGCCGAGCAGACCGAGGCGGACGCCGACTACGACTCGGCGGTCGCCCTGGTGGGCATGTCCGGGCGCTTCCCCGGCGCGTCCACGGTCGCGCAGCTGTGGGAGAACCTCACCCGCGGGGAGCTCGGCCTGCGCCCGATCGAGGACGAGGAGGCGATCGCGGCGGGTCTGGACCCGGCCGTGACCGCCGACCCGGGCTACGTGCGCGTCGGCGGGCCGGTCGCCGGGATCGAGCTGTTCGACGCCGCGGTCTTCGGCTTCACCGAACGGGAAGCCGAGATCATGGAGCCGCAGCACCGGCTCCTGCTCGAGTGCGCGTGGGAGGCGCTGGAGAGCGCCGGCTACCGCCCGACCGAGCCGGACGGCGTGGTGGGGATCTACGCGGGCTGCTCGTTCCCCGACTACATGCTGCGCAACCTGAGCCTGGCGAAGGACCCGGAGGCGGCGAAGTCCTTCGCGGCCGGCAACGAGCGCGACTCGCTGACCTCGCTGGTCAGCTACAAGCTGGGGCTGCGCGGGCCCGGCGTGACCGTGCAGAGCTTCTGCTCGACCTCCCTGGTCGCCGTGCACCTGGCCTGCCAGAGCCTGTTGACCTACGAGACCGACCTCGCGCTCGCCGGCGGCGCCTCGCTGCCGCTGCCACAACCGGCCGGCTACGTCTGCCGGCCCGACGGGATCCACTCGCCAGACGGCCGGATCCGTCCGTTCGACGCGGACGCGAACGGCACGGTCCCGGGCTCCGGGGTCGCCGTCGTGGCGCTCAAGCGGATGGCGGACGCGCTGGCCGACGGCGACGTCATCCACGCGGTGATCCGCGGATCCGCGGTGAACAACGACGGCCGCGACCGCGCCGGCTACAGCGCGCCGGGCGTCGATGGCCAGGCCGAGGTGATCGAGGCCGCGCTGGCCGTCGCCAGAATCAAACCCGAGTCGGTGGGCTACGTCGAATGCCACGCCGTCGGCACGCCGCTGGGCGACTCGATCGAGCTGGCCGCGCTCGGCCGGGTCTTCAGGGACCCGGCCGGAACCCGTGTCCTGGGCTCGGTGAAGCCGGCCGTCGGGCACCTCGACGCCGCGTCGGGTGTCACGGCCCTGATCCGTGCCGCGCTCTGCCTGCGGCACGCGCTGCTGCCCGCGATACCTGGCTTCCAGATGCCCAATCCGGCGTTGGCCGCAGCCGAAGGCCGGTTCACCGTGCTGACGCAGGACCGGCCCTGGCCGGCCGGCCCCGAGCCGCGCCGCGCCGGGGTCAGCTCCTTCGGCGTCGGCGGCACCAACGCGCACCTCGTCCTGGAGGAGGCACCCGCTCGCGAGCCACGCTCGGCGGCGCGCGCCGAGGGCCCGCAGCTGCTGGCCTTCTCCGCAGCGGACGAGCAGGCGCTGAACCAGCTGACCGAGCGGCTACGAGGCCACCTCCGGCGCGTCTCGGAGGGCCGCGAGGAATCGGTGAGCCTCGCGGACATCGCCTTCACGCTCCAGGTCTCGCGCGGGCGGTTCGCGCTGCGCCGGGCCGTGGTGTGCCGTGACCTCGACGACGCGATCGACGCTCTGGGCGACCCGACGAGGTGGATCGACGGCCTGACGCAGCGCCGCGACCCGCGGGTCCGCCTCGTCGTTCCCGAAGACCTTCCCGAGGCAGTGCGGACGGAACTCGGCGAGGAGATCGCCCGACTGGTTTCGACGAACACCGTCGAACTCGCGGTCAACCATGCGTCTTTGGTGCGCGAGGATTCCACGGAAACCGTCGAACTCGCGGCGGCCCCCGCGCCGGGCGGCGCGGCCGAGTGGATCGCGGCGGCGCTGAGCCGGCTGTGGCTCGCGGGATCGCAGATCGACTGGAAGGCGCTGCATCAGGGCGCTGGTCGGCGTGTCGAACTCCCCACGTATCCGTTCCAGCGCAAGCACCACTGGATCGACTGGACCGACGCCCGGACAGTCGCGGCGAGCAGCGACACCGACCTGCGGGTTCGTCCATACGTGTCGATCTGGCGCCCGCTCCCCCGGCCCGTCGCGGACCTCGACGCGCGCCTGCGCGCTGCGGGACCCTGGCTGCTGGTCGGCGGGGATCCCGTGATGAGGCCGCTGGAACGCAGACTGCTGATAGCGGGCGCCGAGGTCGTTCAACCCGAGGCGGATCTCAGGGATCTGATCGTCGCGCCGCTCATGTGTGTCATCCACCAAGCCGGAATCGACGGCGCGGTGAAGTTCGTGGACGCGATCCGCGAAGTACTCCCGGCGCCGACGCCCGGCCTGGTTTTCCTCACCTCACAAGCCGTCGGCGTGAGCGGCGCGGACCTGACACACCCGGAGCAGGCTCCGATCGGCGCGTTCGCGGCGCAGGTCAGCGGTCGTCACATCGACACCGACGCGCATGCCGACGTCGACCAGACGCTCGCGGCGATGGTGTACGGATACGAAGGCCCCACGGCTGTTCGCGGTGCCGACGTCTGGGTGCGCGACCACGAGCTCATCGACCTCGACGTTCCGAGTCGGCACCGATCCACATCGTTCAAAGACCAGATCGTTGTGATCACCGACGTCGAGAGCATCGACCTCCAGCCAGCCGAAGCCTCGGATGAAGAGGCCTGCCGCCTCATCGCGCTATGCCCTGATTCCGCGGACGGCGCTTTGCTCGCGGCTCGCGCACACGCCACTCGCCAGAGGGGACAAGGCAGATGGCTCACGCTGTCCTGGGACACATCAATCGTCGATGACGATGACCAGGAGTCCGCGCTGGCCATGGCTCTGAGCTTCGTCGAGGGCGCCGCAGCAGTCAGCGACCACGTGGCCCACATCGTCATCGCGAAGGGCTCACCGCAGCGCAAGCTCCTGTCACGCCCGGCCGAAACAGCCGCCGCCGGAGGCCGGGGTGCCCGGCCCGCTCTCGCGGTCACCTACGTCGAGCCCGACGCGGGACTCGAACGCGCGATCGCCGACGCCTGGATCCATGTTCTGAACGTGGAGCCCATCGGGGCCGACGACAACTTCTTCGAACTCGGGGGCAGGTCCATCACCGCGGTGCAGCTGGCCGCGAGCATCGGAGCCCAACAGTCCGTGACGCTGCCGGCCACGGCCGTCGTGGAGCACCCGACGGTGCGCACCCTCGCCTCCTCCATCCGCGACGCCGAATAGCCGATCGCCCGCATCCTCAACAGGATGCGGGCGATCGGCTGTTTCCCTCCGCCTCAACCGGCGAGCGCGCCGCAGATGAAGGAACGCGTCGTCTCAGCCTGCTCCAACACGGCGAAGTGGCCGCCGGAGAGCAGGTGCATCCGGAAGCTGCGGCTGGTGTGCCGGCCCCAGCCCCGCATCTTCGCGACGCTCGCCCGCGGGTCCGAAGTGGCGGCGATCGCCGTGATGGGCACGTCCAGCTGCGGCTGCGGCTGGTAGCCGTAGCTGTCACGGACCGTCAGGTCGCCGCGGAAGGGCGGCAGGATCAGGCGCCGGACCGAGCGGTCGGCCAGGATCGGCTCGGGAGTCCCGCCGAGGCGGCGGAGCAGGCCCACCACCTCGTCGTCGCTCATCTCCCACACGGGACGGTCGCTGTCGTCCCCACCCAGCACGTCCGGGGCGCCGCAACCGGAGACGATCAGGTGGACCGGCGCCGTACCCTCGCGGCGGCGGATCTCGCGGACCAGCTCGAAGCCGACCAGCGCGCCGAGGCTGTGGCCGTACACCGCGTAAGCCCCGCGGGCCGGCTGCTGCGCGAGTACCGCGTCCGCGAGCTCGTCCACCAGCGGCGCCATCTGCGTATAAGGAGCCTCCCTCATCCGCGTCTCCCTGCCGGGCAGCTGGATCGGCGCCACCGCGACCGTGCCGAGCTGCCCGGTCCACGACCGGTACACGGACGCCGACGCGCCCGCGTGCGGCAGGCAGTACAGGACGGTCTCGCCGTCCGGCACACCGAACGGCAGGCACGCGGCGGGGTCCACCGCCGCGTGCTCGACCGCGGCGACGCTCACTGCTCCACCTCCAGCACGACGTAGGCCGGCGGGTCCTGCAGCGCACTCGTGTCCGCGGCGAGCACCACGTGCGCGCCGTCCCTGGAGACCTCGCGGAATCCGCTGAACGCGTAGGTGATCTGCATCATCCGGTTGCGGCCGGTCTCCACGAAGTCGGCCAGCAGCCCGGCGCCGTCCGCGACGGCCCGGCCCATGATGTGGTTGAGCAGCACCGAGCCGACGCCGCGGGACATCACCCGGCAGGACATCAGCATCATGTTCAGCCGCCAGTCCGGCCGCCCCTTCTCCACCAGGGCCACCCCGATCTTGCCGTAGGAGCCGAACCGGTCGGTGAGCGAGGCGACGAGGAGCAGGTGGTCGGGCGACTCCCGGAGCGCGTCGAGCTCGTCGTAGGAGTACGTGCGGCCGGTCGCGTTGAGCTGGTTGGTACGGATCGTCAGCTCCTCGGCGCGCTGGAGGTCCTCGCGCCGCGCCGGGGCGATGGTGAACGTCATCCCCAGGCTGGCCAGGAACTGCTCGTCGGTGCCCTTGAAGTCGGACTCGATCTCCTCGCGCTGCAACTGGCTGCGGTACATGCCGCGGCGCTGCGCCGACTCGTCGGTGACGAACCGCGGGTGGAAGTCGGGCCGGTGCAGCACCTCGTCCACGTCGAGGACGTCGACGCAGGTAACCTCGGGCAGGGTGAACTCGACCTCGGCCCGCTCGAACTGCTGGTCGTCGACGAAGGCGAAGGCGTCGAGGCCCAGGTTGAGCCGGGTCGCGATGCGCCGGATCGACTCGGACTTGGCGTCCCAGCCGATCTGCGGGCACAGGAAGAGGTCTTCGATCCCGAACTCGCGCAGCTTCGCGGTGGCGAGTTCGGGGTCGTTCTTGCTGGAGATCGAGTGCAGCACGCCGAGGCCGTCGAGCCTGCGGATGTGCTCAACCATCGCGGGGCGCAGCCGGACCTGCTCGTCTTCGAGCAGGACGCCGTCCCACAGGGTGTGGTCCAGGTCCCAGACCACGCATTTGATCCGGCCCTGCACCGGTTTCACCGGCGCCGTGAGTCCAGGTTCCGTCGTCGTGCTCACCGTGCCCGCCCCTTGTTCGTCTCGGTCGTCGGCAGCCGGTCCCGATACGCCTCGCCGGCGATCGTGATCCGCTGGATCTCGTTGCTGCCTTCGATGATTTCCATAACCTTGGAATCCCGGTACAGCCGCGCGGCAGGGTGGCCGGGGCTGCAACCCAGCGCGCCGTGGATCTGCACGGCCTCGGAGGCGTGCCGGGCGGCGGCGGTGGAGGCGAAGTACTTCGCGATCCAGGTCGCCATGATCGTCGCCGGGTCCCCGGCGTCCTTGAGCCGGCCGGCCTCCGCGCACAGCAGCCGGGCCGCGCGCGCGTCGGTGACCATGTCGGAGAGCTTGGCCTGGATCAGCTGCAGGTCGCGCAGCTGCTGCCCGCCGACGGTGCGCCGGGACGCGTGCGCCGCGCTGAGGTCGATGCAGGCCTGGATGATGCCGACCGAACCGGAGGCGACAGAGAAACGTCCCAGGTCCAGCGTCCCGGTCAGCACCATGCCGGAGGCGAACGCGCCCGGGCCGAGCAGCGCGTCGGGTCCCAGGCACACGTCGGTGAGGCGCACCTCGGCGACCAGCGACGCGCGGGTGCCGAGCATGTCGTGGATCGGCGCCACCTCGACGCCCGGGGTGTCGCGCGGGACGAGCAGCGCGACGATGCTCTGCCCGGCCCTGGCGAAGACCAGGAACAGGTCGGCCCGCAGGCCGCCGGTGATCCAGGTCTTGACGCCGTTGAGGATCCAGCCGCCGCCGGGCCGCTCGGCGGCCGAGGCGGCGATGCCGGCCGCGTCGCTGCCGGCCCCCGGCTCGGACAGGCAGAAGGCGCCGAGGACGCGGCCGGCGGCCAGCCCGAGCGCCCAGCGCTCGAGCTGCTCGCGGCTGCCCCAGCGCTGGAGCGCCCAGGACACCATGGTGTGCACGGTCAGCAGGCTGCGCATCGAGGAGCAGCCCCGGCCGAACTCCTCGTGGATCTCGCCGAGCGTGGTCATCGCCAGGCCGCGGCCGCCGAACTCGGGGCTCAGGAACGGGGCCCAGAGCCCTTCGGCCGCCACCTGCTGGAGAAGGTCTTCGGGGATCGCCCCGAGGCGGTCGTACTCCTCGGCGTTCGGCACCACGTGCTTGTCGACGAACGCGCGGGCGCTGTCGCGGTCCGGCGCGGGCAGCGCGGCAGCGGTGGTTGTGGCGATCGGCTCAGTGGTGGCGGTGGCGATCGGCTCGATCAGGGCGGTGGTCATCCCGTGCCGCCTAACCGACCGGGGCGGGCGTGACGTGCCTGGCGACGAGCCCGGTCATCGCCGCGACCGTTCGGAAGTTGTCGATGCGCAGGTCCTCGTTGCCGATGGTGATGCCGAAGGTCTTCTCGATGTACATCACCAGCTCCATGGCGAACAGGGAATTGATGTAGCCGAGCGAGAAGATGTCCTCGGTCTCGGTGATGTCCGCCTCCGGAAAGCGCTCGCGGATGAAGCTCGTGATCTTCTCGGCGGTGTTCTCAGCCATGGTCGTCCCCTCGGTTGAGTCAGCTGGAGTAGGTGTAGAAGCCGCGGCCGGACTTGCGCCCGTGCAGCCCCGCGTCGGTCATCTGCTTGAGCAGCGGGCACGGCCGGTACTTGCTGTCGGCGTAGTGCTGGTAGAGCACTTCGACGCTGTAGAGGATGGTGTCCACGCCGATCAGGTCCGCGGTCTGCAGCGGGCCCATCGGGTGGCCGAAGCAGCCGCGGAACACCTCGTCGACCTGCGCCGCGGTCGCGACGCCCTCGTAAACCAGGAACGCCGCCTCGTTGACGGTGAGCATCAGCACCCGGTTGGAGACGAAGCCGCTGGAGTCCTTGACCTCGACCGGCTTCTTGCCCATGCCCGCGAGCAGTTCGCGGGTGAGCTCCAGGGTGCGCGGCGAGGTGTGCACGCCCGGGATCAGCTCCACCACCGGCTTGGACGGCACCGGGTTCATGAAGTGCACGCCGACGACCCGCTCCGGGTGCCGGCCGACCGAGGCGATCCGGGTGATCGGGATGGCCGAGGTGTTGGCGACGAACACGGTCTCCGGGCCGCACACCTCGTCGAGCCGCCGGTGCACGGCCTGCTTGGCCTCCCAGTCCTCGGTCACGTTCTCGATCACGAACTCGGCCTTGGCCAGCGCCTCGACGCCGACCTCGCAGGTGATCCGGGCGAGCACCTCGTCCGGGTCCAGGGCCGGGCCGCCCATCAGCTGGCTCAGCCGGCAGTTGCGGACGATCTCGGCGCGGGCCGCGGCCAGCGTCTGCTCGTCCAGGTCGACCAGGACGACGTCGTATCCGTCCTGGGCGAGGTTCTGGGCCACTCCGACGCCCATGACGCCGGCGCCGACGACTCCGACTACGGTCACAGTTCTCTCCTTCGCGGGTGCGCTTCAGGGGTGTGCGTTCGCTCGCGTTTGCTCGCGTGTGCTTGCTGGTGTGCGCCTCAGCCGCGCCGGCGGCGGGCCGCGGCGGCCTTGAGTCCGGATCTGCGGAGCTCGGCGAGCTCCCGGGCCTCCCGGACCTCACGGACCTCGCCGCCGCGCTCGGGCGGCGTGTCCTCGGCGGTGCCCGCGGCGATCCTGGCCAGGGCGGCGACCGTCGGGGCCTCGTGCAGGATGTGCGGCGGCAGGTGCGCGCCGGGGAACTCGCGCTGCACCGCGGCCAGCAGGGTGATGCCGAGCAGCGAGCTGCCGCCGAGCTCGAAGAAGTTGTCGAGCACGCCGATCCGGTCGACCTTGAGCGCGGCGCCCCAGATCCCGGCGATGCTCCGCTCGGCCTCGGTCGACGGCTCCTGATAGGCGGTGACCAGCTCGGGGCGCGGGTGCCGGGTCTGGTCGGCGCCCTCGGCGGGGGCCGGGGCGGTGAACAGGTCCACGGTGAACGAGCGGCCCCAGCGCACCATCGTCGGCAGGTCCTGGGTGCTGACCACGACCCGCGGCTCGCCGGCGGCCAGCGCCCGCAGCAGCATCCGCCAGCCCTCGTCGAAGGTGAGGCCGAAGGCGTCGCGGTGCTTGCGCAGGAAGGCCCGCGTCGCGTCGTCGACGCCGTTCAGGCCGCCTTCCCAGGCGTTCCACGCCCACTCGCCCCAGTCCACCGAGACCACCCGGCGGCCGGTGGCGGCGAGCTTGGCCGCGTAGCCGTCGAGGTAGCTGTTGGCCGCGCAGTAGTCGACCTGGCCGGGGCCGCCGCCGGTGCTGGAGACGATCGAGGAGAACAGGACCAGGAAGTCCAGCGGCACCTCGTCGGGCCGGTCCAGGCGCAGCGCCTCGGCCAGGGCCCCGACCCCGTCGATCTTGGGGGCGAGCACCACGTCGCTGTCGCCGGGCCCCTTGAACTGCATCAGGCCGATCCCGGGCACGCCGGCGGCGTGCAGGACGCCGTGCAGGGCGCCGAAGCGCCGCTGCGCGAGTTCGACGGCGCGGCGCACATCAGCGGGGTCCGCGACGTCGCCGACCGCGATCTCGACCTCGCCGCCGTGGGCGAGCAGATCGCGGACCCGCTCGACCCGGCCGCGCAGCACCGGGTCGGCGGCCTGCGCGCCGGAGACGACCGCGTCCCACTGCTCGCGCGGCGGCAGGCCGCTGCGGCCCAGCAGGACGAGCTTCGCGCCGCAGGCCCGCACCAGGCGCTCGGCCATCGCCAGGCCGATGCCGCCGAGGCCGCCGGTGATCAGGTACACGCCGCCGGGCCGCAGGGCCTGGCCGGCCTCGTCGAGGTCCGCGGGCACCACCGCCTCGAAACCGCCGAGCCAGCGCCGGGTCCCGCGGATCGCGACGGGCGTCTCGGCGCGTTCCCGGCGCAGCTCGGCGGCGATCGCCGCGGCGTCGGTGGCCGGTTCGGCGTCGATGAGCCGCGCGGAGATCGACGGGTACTCCAGCGGGATCACCAGCGCGGGTCCGAGCAGCGCGGCCGCGACGGGCCGGACCTCGGAGCCGTCGAGCACGGAGAAGGCCCCGGCGCTCACGATGTCCAGCGCCCAGTGCGTCGATCCGGCCTCGCCGGCGGCGCGGCACAGCGCGACGAGCGAGTGCAGGCCGAGGGAGAGCGCGGTCTTCTCGTTCAGTTCGGAGCACTCGTCCAGGGCCCACAGGTGCACGACCCGCTCCAGGCCGATCTCTTTGCGACGCAGGTCTTCGAGCATCGCGAGGATGTCCTCGCTGCTGCCCGGCCGCACGGTGTAGCCGCCGTCGGGCCCGGCCGCGTACCCGTCGCCGGGCCGCACCTCGGTCACCACAGCACCGCTCACCGAGGCGGCGGAACGCAGGTCGTCGAGGACTTGCTCAGCGAGTCCGTCGCGCGCGAACACCAGCCAGGAAGCGGGCTGCACGGCGGCCGGCGGCGCGGCCGGGATCTGCCGCCAGACCGGCACGTTCAGCCACTGCTCCTCGGGCAGCTTGGGCAGTAGATCGAGGTCTTCCAGGCGGGTCGCCTCGAAGGGCACGGCGGATGCGGCGGCGGCCCGGTGCGAGCGTGCGGTCCCGGTCGGCTCGATCCAGTGGCGCTGGCGCTGGAAGGGGTAGGTCGGCAGCGGGATACGGCCAGGAGCGTCAACAGGAAGGACCGTGCCTTCCCGCACCTCGCGGCCGTGGTAGGCGTCCCAGTCGATCTCGACGCCGGCCAGCCAGAGCCGTGCGACGCCCTCGCTCAGCGTCTCGTCGCAGGCGCTCGGGTCGCTCGCGGCCGGGAGCGTCGCGCAGATCAGCGGCCAGCGCTCGGGCGGGCAGCCGGCCGCGCGCATCAGGGTGCCCAGAGACCGGCCGGGGCCGATCTCGACGACGGCGAGGTCCGGATCGGCCAGGAGCGCGCCGGCGGCGTCGGAGAACCGGACGGTCGCGCACATGTGCCGGGCCCAGTAGCCCGGGTCGCACACCAGCTCCGCCTCGGCCGGCCCGCCGGTGACGTTGGACAGGTACGGCAGCTCCGGCGCGTTGAGCGTGACGTTCGCGGCGACCCACGCCGTGAGGTCCTTGGCGAGCGGCGCGAGCATCCGGGAGTGGAAAGCATGCGTGGTCTGCAACGGCCGGCCCGGGATCTCCTGCTCCCGCAGCCGGGCGATCAGCGTGTCGAGCGCGTCGGCGGGTCCGGCGACGACGGTCGTGGCGGGGCCGTTGACCGCGGCGATGTCCAGGCCGAGCTCGTCGAGCGCGAACCGGTTGCGCAGCTCGTCGGCGGAGAGCGGGACGGCGGCCATCGCACCGCGCTCGGCGGTGCCGATCAAGGCGGCCCGATAGGCGACCAGGGCGATCGCGTCCTCCAGCGAGAGCACGCCCGCCAGGCAGGCGGCGACGTACTCGCCGAGGCTGTAGCCGAGCATCGCCGTCGGTTGCACGCCCCACCGCATCAGCGTTCCGGCGATCGCGTAGTCGACGGCGAACATCAGAGGCTGGATGATCTCGGTGCGTTCCAGAGCCTCGACCCGAGGGTCCGCGGCGCCGCGCCGGCCGAGCAGCGCGGCCAGGTCGCCTCCGGCGCCGCCACGGGCCCCGGTAAGCAGGTCGAGCAGATCGGCGTCGAGCTGGCCGTGCGCGGTCAGGGCCTTGCCGACCAGGGCGAGGCATTCGTCCAGCCGCTCGCGGAAGACCGGCTCGCGGCGGTAGAGCTCGCCGACCATGCCCGGGTACTGCTCACCGACCCCGGCGAACAGGAACGCGACGGGGCGCTGCTGCGTCGAGTCGGTGCGGCGCATCGGCGGACGCGCGGCGCCGGGGTCGGTGAGCGAGGTGATGGCGTCATCGACCCCTGACACCACAGCGACCCGGCGGTGCTCGAAGGTGCGGCGCCCGGACTGGAGCGTGTACGCGGCGTCGACCAGGCGGGTGCCCGGATTCGCGCCGAGGTGTTCGCCGAGCTGCCGGCAGGCGGCGTCCGCGGCGTCGCCGGTGCGCGCCGAGACCGGCAGGATCTGCACCCGGCGGCTCACGGCCGGATCCGGGTCCTGATACCCCGGGCCGTCGGCCCCGCGCTGCGGCGGCTCCTCGACGATCATGTGCACGTTGGTGCCTCCCATGCCGAGCGAGTTCAGGCCTGCGATGCGCGGGCCGTCACCGGCCGCGCGGGAATCGACTCCCCCGATGGGCCACGGTTGGAGGTCCGCGGCGACGTAGAAGGGGCTGTCGGCGAAGTCGATGCCGGGGTTGGGGCTGGTGTAGTGCAGCGTCGGCGGGATGACCTGCTCGCGCACCACCATCGCGGTCTTGATCAGCCCGGCCGCGCCGGCCGCCCGGTCCAGGTGGCCGACGTTGGTCTTGAGCGAACCGATCGCGCAGTACTGCCGCCGCGTGGTCGGGCCGTAGGCGCGGGTCAGCGCGGCCACCTCGATCGGGTCGCCCAGCACGGTTCCGGTGCCGTGCGCCTCGACGTAGCCGATCTCCTCCGGCGTGACGCCCGCGTCGGCCATGGCCGCGGCCACCACCCGGGACTGGCCGACGACGCTCGGGGCGGTGTAGCCGACCTTGAGCGTGCCGTCGTTGTTCATCGCCGAGCCGCGGATGACGCCCCAGACGTGGTCGCCGTCGCGCAGGGCGTCGGACAGCCGCTTGAGGGCGACCACCGCGGCGCCGTCGCCGAACATGCTGCCGCGCGCCTCGGCGTCGAAGGTGCGCACGTGGCCGTCGGGCGACTCCATGCCGCCGGGCACGTAGAGATGGCCCGACTTGTCAGGGATCCGGATCGAGACGCCGCCGGCCAAAGCCATGTCGCAGTCACCGGCACGCAGGCTCTGCACCGCGAGGTGGGCCGCCACCAGCGAGGTGGAGCAGAAGGTCTGCACCGCGACGCTGGGGCCGTGCAGGTCGAGCAGGTACGACACGACCGTGGTCAGCGCGTCCTTCTCGTTGCCCATGGCGAGTTCGAAGATGCTCACGCCGTCGGCTTCGAGCTGTTCCTGGATGCCGTGCAGGTAGGTGCTCAGGTGCGTGCCGCCGAAGACGCCGACCCTGCCGCGGCTCTCGTCGGCTCGGGCGTAGCCGGCCTGCTCCAGGGCCTCCCAGCAGACTTCGAGGAAGAGCCGCTGCTGGGGATCGGTGATCGCGGCCTGCCGGGGGCTGATGCCGAAGAACGCGGCGTCGAAGCCTGCGATGTCCTCCAGGACGGGTCGAGCCAGCACGTAGGAGGGGTCGTCGACGAGCTCCGCGGCGACACCGGCGGCGATCAGCTCCTCGCGGTCGAAGAAGGAGATCGACTCCACGCCGCCGCACAGGTTGTTCCAGAACGTCTCCACGTCGCCGGCGCCGGGGAAGCGGCCGGCCATGCCGACGATGGCGACGCGGCGGTCCGCTTCGGTCGGCTCGACAACCGGCGCGGTGGGTGCCGCCGAGGGCTGCCGAATCGGTTCGATGACCGGGAGCGGGCGTGGGGTCGGTGCGAGCCGCGGAGGCTGTGCGGGCTGCGAGACGACGGGAGACGCCGGCGCGTGCGGGATCGGTATCTGATCCTGGGTGTTCTGGGGTGACTCAATGTTCTGTGTCGGCTCGGTGCGCGGCGCGGCTGCTTCCGAAGCACTGTTCCGGGTACCGCGCTCGTCGACCACGGCCGCCAGCGAGCGCACCGTCGGCGCCTCGAACAGCGCCACCGTGGGCAGCAGGACCGCGCAGCGCTCGTTGACCGCGGCGAGCAGACCGGGCACGACGAGCGAGGTGCCGCCGAGGTCGAAGAAGTTGTCCCCCATGCCGACCGGCTCGACGCCGAGTTCTTCGCTCCACAGTTCGGCGATCGTGCGCTCGGTCGCGGTGCGCGGCGGGGCGTAGGGCTGCGGCAGGTCGGGCCGGGGGTGGCGGATCGTCGTGCGGGCGCGCGCCGGGGCGGCCGCGGCCGAGGCGGCCCGGGAGGCGGGGCGCGGCAGCCGGTCGCCGAGGCCGCCCGCGGCGATCACGATCGGGCTCGTGCCGTGGCCGACGGCCCGGTCGAAGGCGGTCAGCGCTTCCTCGTCGCTCATCGAGTGCGCGACCAGGCTGGCGCCGATGCCGCCGCTCAGCCGGCCGAGCGTGCAGGCCCAGGTGTCCCAGACCGCTGATATCCACCGGGTCGGGCCGTGGTCGTTCCCGGTCTGCGCGATCGCGCCGAGCGCGGCGTTCGCGGCCGCGTAGGCGCCGAACGTCACGCCGCCGAGCAGCGCGGAGGTCGAGGAGAAGAGCATGCACCAGTCCGGGGACCGGTCCCGGCCCAGCTCGGCGACGACGCCGGCCAGGACGCGGGCGCCCTCGACCTTCGCGCCGAAGTGCCGCGCGGCGGACTCACGGTCCAGGTCCCGGAGCGGGCGGAAGGTGTCCTGGGCGGCGTCCGCGGCGGCGTGCACCACGCCGTCGATCCGGCGACCGGCGGAGGTGAACAGCTCGCGCATCGCCGCCGGGTCGGTGACGTCCACGCGCGGAGCGGCGATCTTCGCGCCGAGCCCACGCAGCCGCCGGACGGCGACGGCGCGCGGGTCCTGCGGATCGGCGGGCTCGCCACTGCGGCTGGTCAGCAGGATTTCATCAGCACCCTGGCGCACCAGGTGCTCGGCGATGACGAGGCCGATCTCGCCGAGTCCGCCGGTGATCAGATAGGTGCCGCCTGCTCGTACGACCGGCAGCGTCGGCGCGGAGGGCACGGCCGCGTACACAGGAGCGTATCGGCGATCGGCGCGATATGCGCTGATGACCGAATGAGAAGGCTGATGAAGCTCGGCGACTATCGCCTTTGCCGCGGCCTGCGCGCTGTATGCCAGGTCGAGGTCGACACTGCGGCAGTCGAGGTGCGGATACTCCTGGTTCGCCACGATCGGCAGGACGGCGACTGCGGCCTGCGTCGCCGACATTACGTCTGCGGGCAGTACGGCGTGCGCGGCACGGGTCACGATGAGAACTCGGGCCGGGCCGGAACGCTCACCCCACGTCGCGATCGCATTCGCGACGGAGACGACCGCGTCGGTCTCGTCCTGCGATGCGAGGTGGACGATCGTCGTGGGGATACCCGAGGGGTCGGACTCGGAATCGGCGAATACGACCTCTGCGCCACTCACGCCTAGCAGGTCGGCAAGCGCCTCGGCGACGCCGGAAGCATCGCGGTAGAGCATGTAGCGTCCGGGGTGCGGCGCGTCACTGCCGGATGGGGATTCGACCGCGTCCCAGCTCTGAGTGAGCAGCTCGACTCGGTCGGTTCCGGGCACGTCCACCCAGTACCGCTCGCGCTGGAACGGATAGGTCGGCAGAGACACAGGCTGGCGCGCGCCGGTGTCCAGCGCAGACCAATCCACACCGCCGCCGAGTTCCCAGAGCTGCCCTGCCTGCTGGGCCGAGCCCGCGTTCGCAGTACCCGGGAACACGAACTCCTCGCGCGGGGGGTTCTTCAGGCGGCGTGCGCCGGGCACCTCAGCAGCAGCAGCCAGCTTGGCAGCCGCGTCCTGAAGGCTCGTGGCGACGATCGCGCGCCGGAAGTCGAGCTCGGTCCGTCCGGTCCGCAACGTGTACGCGACCTCGGCGAGGCTCACGTCTCCAGCGTTGCCCAGATAGTCGGCGAGGCGCTTCAGGGAAATGCTGAGCGCGTCGGGCGACGCCGCCGAGACCATCAGCAGCTCCGGCCGGGTGATCTCCGTGTCCTGCGACGGCTCGGCCTCAACCGCCGGCGCCGCCTCCAGGATCGCGTGCGCGTTGGTCCCCGACCAGCCGAACGAGCTGACCCCGGCCACCAGCGGCCGCTCGCCGCCGGGCAGGTCCTGCGGCGCCGCGCACGGCTGGACCGCCGTGCTCGCCAGCACGGCCTCGGCCGGTTCGGTCAGGTTGAGGTTCGCCGGGGCCCGGCCGTGTTCGAGCACGAGCACGGTCTTGATCAGACCGGCCATGCCCGCCGCGGCCTGGGTGTGGCCGATGTTCGTCTTCACCGCGCCGATCGGCAGCGGCGCGGCGCGGCCGCCGAACACCTCGCCCAGCGCGCCGAGTTCGATCTCGTCGCCGAGCGGGGTGCCCGAACCGTGCGCCTCGACGTAGCTCAGGTCCGCGGGGTCGGCCTGGGCGGCGGCCAGGGCGCGGCGGATGACGTCCACCTGCGCGCCGCGGTTCGGCGCCGTCAGGCCGTTGCTGCGGCCGTCCTGGTTCACCGCCGAGCCGCGGACCACCGCGTGGATGCGGCGGCCCTTGCGCAGCGCGTCGGACAGGCGCTCCAGCACGACCAGGCCGCCGCCCTCGCCGAGCACGTAGCCGTCGGCGCCCGCGTCGAAGGTGCGGCACTGGCCCGACCGGGAGAACATCGAGGTCGCGCATCCGTGCACGTACATGTCCGGGTGCAGGGCCAGGAACACGCCGCCGACCAGGGCGGTGTCGCACTCCCCGCGGCGCAGCGCCTCGCTCGCGAGGTGCACGGCGACCAGCGAGGAGGAGCAGGCGGTGTCCAGCGCGAGCGTCGGGCCGCGCAGGTCGAAGTGGTAGGCCAGGCGGCCGGCCACGACGCTCGGCGAGGAGCCCTGTCCGGTGTAGGGGTCGGTGAAGACCTCGGGTCCGACCCGCTCGTCCTCGATCCGGCCGTACTGGAAGACGTCGGAGAAGCCGACGATCACGGCGGTCCGGGTGCCGGCCAGGCTCGCGGCCGGGGCGCCGGCGTCCTCCATGCCCTCCCAGGCCAGCTCCATGAGCAGCCGCTGCTGCGGGTCCATGCGCAGCGCCTCACGCGGCGGGAAGCCGAAGAAGCGCGCGTCCCAGCGGGTGACGTCCTCGACGAACGCCCCGCGCCGGGTGTAGACGCCGAGCGCGTCGGCCTCGGGGCCGAGCTCGAAGCGTCCATCCGGGACGCCGTCCAGGACGCCCGAGCGCCCCTCACTCAACAGCCGCCAGTACTCCGGCACCGACGGCGCGCCGGGGAACCGGCAGGACATGCCGACGATCGCGATCGGCTCGCGGCGGCCGGCGTCGGCCTCGGCCAGCCGGCGGCGCGCGTCGGCCAGGTCGACCGTCGCGCGCTTGAGATATTCGCGGAGCTTGTCCTCGGTGGCCATGCAAGAACCCCTGTCGTGATCGGTGCCGACTAGCCGGCTCTAGAGCTGTCCGTCGATGAACGCGAAGATCTCCTCGTCGGAGGCCTCGCCGAGCCGGGCCGCCGGGGCGTCCGGCTCCAGCGCTTCCAGCGGCGCGGCCCCGGTGGCCCGGAGCAGCGCCTGAAGCGAAGCCGCGGCCAGCTCCCGCGCGGCGGCGTCGAGCTCGGGCGCCTGGAGCAGGCCCCCGACCTCGGCCAGGGCCGCGCGCAGCCGGTCCGGCACGCTCGGCGCCGTGCCGACGACCAGGCCGAACAAGTGCTCGGAGAGCCGGGTCACGCTCGGGTGGTCGAACACCGCCGTGGCCGGCAGCCGCAGCCCGGCGTCGGCGTTGAGGCGGTTGCGGAAGTCCACCGCGGTCAGCGAGTCGAAGCCGAGCTCGCTGAACGACGTGCCGACGTCGACGGCTGCGGCCGAGCCGTGCGAGAGCACCGCGGCCGCGTGTCCCTGGACCAGTTCGGTGATCTTCTCGCGCGCCACCTCCTCGGGGAGCCCGGCGAGCCGGTCGGCGAGCGGGGCTCCGCCGCGCGCGGCCGGGGCCGCGGCAGACGCACCGCGCGGGCGCGGAGTGGCGCGCACGAGGGCACGCAGCATCCCGGAAAGCTCCTCGCCGCTCTCGACGCGGGCGCGCAGGCCCGCGGTGTTCCACCGCGAGGCGACGACCAGCGGCGGCGCGGCGGCGTCGCCGAGCGCGGCGTCGAACAGCGCCAAGCCCTGCTCAGCGCTGAGCCCTGATATCCCGATGCGGGCCAGCCGAGCCTCGTCGGCCGCGGTCAGCCCGGCGCCCATGCCGGAGGCCGTGGCCCACAGGCCCCACGCGACCGAGACGGCGGGCAGGCCGAGCGAGCGCCGCAGCACGGCGAGCGCGTCCAGGAAGGTGTTGGCTGCCGCGTAGTTTCCCTGCCCGGCGTTGCCGATCACCCCGGCGATCGAGGAGAAGAGCACGAACATGCGCAGCGGCTGGTCGAGGGTGAGCTCGTGCAGCAGCCATCCGGCGTCGACCTTGGGGCGGAAGACCTTCTCGATCCGCTCCGGCGACAGGCCTTCGAGCGTCGCGTCGTCCAAGACGCCGGCGGCGTGGACGACGCCGATCAGCGGGCGGTCGGCGGGTATCGAGGCGAGCAGCGCGGTCAGCGCGGCGCGGTCGGCGACGTCGCAGGCCTCGAACCGCGCCTGGGTTCCGTGCCCCTTCAGGCGTGCGGTCAGCTCCGCGGCCCCTTCGGCTGCCGCGCCACGACGCGAGACGAGCAGCAGGTGCCGGGCGCCGTGACGTTCGGCCAGCCGCTCGGCGATCAGCGCGCCCAGCTCGCCGGTCGCTCCGGTGACGAGCACGGTTCCGTCGGACAGCTCGACCGGCTCGGCGAGGACCGGCGTCCGGCGCGTCACGCGGGGAACCAGGGTTCTGCCGTCGCGGATGAGGCACTGGTCCTCGCCGGCGGCCACCACCGCGGCCACCCGGGCTGGCGTCGTCGCGTCCAAGTCGCCGCCGACCAGGATGAAGCGGCCGGGGTTCTCGATCTGCGCGGCGCGGACCAGGCCCCAGGCGACTGCGGTCGCGGGCACATCCGGGTCCGCGACCACGACGAGCCGGGCTCCGGCGTCGCGCGGTTCGGCGGTCCAGGCGCGCAGGGCATCGAGCACTTCGCGGAAGACGGTGCGGGCTCCGGTGATCGGGTGCGTCGCAGGGTCGGCGATCGACACCCACTGCGACCCGTCTGCGAGCCCTGCCGGGGTGTGCTCCGTCCGGGGGGCGTGCTCGATCCAGTCGACGCCGCAATAGCCGGCCGGGCCGGAGCCGCCGGGAAGCGCGGCGGCCGTCAGGGCTCTGACCCGCATCTCGCCGATGGTGAGCACCGGCAGGCCAGCGCTGTCGGCGACGTCGAGCAAGAGTCGATCGTCCCCCGTGGTGCGGATCCGGACACGGATGCCGGTGGCTCCGGTCGCGTGCAGGCGGACGTCGTGGAACGCGAAGGGCACGCGCAGCTCGGCGGTGCCGCTCTCGGCGATGTAGGGGTGGAAAGAAGTATCCAGCAGCGCCGGATGCAGTCCGAAGCCGGTGGTGTCAGCCTCCTGCGGAAGCTCGGCCTCGACGTAGAGGTCGTCGCCGAGCCGCCAGGCCGCGACGACGCCGCGGAAGGCCGGGCCATAGGCGTAACCGAGGTCCGCCAGCCGCTCGTAGGCGTCGTCGAAGTCGATCGGCGCCGCGTTCACGGGCGGCCAGGACGCGGCCCAGCCCGTGTCCGGGGCCGCGGATCCGGCCGATCCGGCAGACCCGGCCGAGTCCAGGCGCGCGGAGGCGTGGCAGGTCCACTCGGCGTCGTCTTCGGCGCGGGCGAACACGCGGACCGAGCCGTCTGCGGGATTCGCGACCGCCTGCAACGCCAGCGCGCCCTCGGCGGGCAACACCAGCGGCGCCTCGAAGGCGAGCTCTGCAACGGTCTCAAAGCCAGCCTGGCGACCGATTTCGATCACGAGGTCAAGCACCGCGGCGCCGGGCACGACCACGGAGCCGGCCACCGCGTGATCGGCCAGCCAGGGCAGGTCGGCGAGGCTGGCCCGGCCGGTGGCGACCAGCGGGCCGCCCTCGGCCACATCCAGAGCGGCGCTCAGCAGCGGATGGTCGATTGCACGCAGGCCAGCCTTGGCGACGTCGGCGGGCACGGTCGGCGGCAGCAGCCAGTAGTTCTCGCGCTCGAAGGCGTAGGTCGGCAGTTCGACGACACGGCCGCCCTCGGTGAGCGCGGTCCAGTCGACGTTCAGACCGGCGGCGAAGGCCGCGCCGAGGCCGAGGACGAATCCGTCGAGTTCGGGCAGCCGCTTGCCAGCAGTGGAGGTCACCGGCGTGTCTGCGGCGGCAAGGCAGGATCGGATCATGGCGGAGAGCACCGGCTGCGGGCCGATCTCCAGATAGGCGCCGATGCCGGCGGACTCCAGCCGACCGATCATCGGGGCGAAGCCGACGGCCTCGCGAGCCTGGTCGGTCCAGTAGGACGGCTCGCTCCAGGAACGCTCGGGGCCGAGGTCGGTCTGCACTGCGATCTTCGGAGCGTGGAAGGTCATGGTCGCCAGATGCGCGGCAAGGTCGGCGAGCATCGGCTCCATCAGCGGCGAGTGGAACGCGTGGCTGACGGTGAGCCTGCGGACCCGCCGGCCCCGCTGTTCGAACTGCGCCGCGAGAGCGAGGCAGGCCTCTTCCTCGCCGGAGATCACCACGTCGGCCGGGCCGTTGACCGCAGCGATGCCGACCCGGCCCGCGAGCAGCGGCAGTACCTCCTCCGGGGTGGCTGAGATCGCCACCATCGCGCCGCGCTCGGTCAGGGCCTGCATCAGCCGGCCCCGCACCACGACGAACCGGGCCGCGTCGGGCAGATCCCAGACCCCTGCGACGTGCGCCGCTGCGATCTCGCCGACGGAGTGGCCGGCCACGACGTCCGGCTCCAGGCCGAGCGAAGCCAGCAGCCGGAACGCGGCGACCTGGTAGGCGAACAGGGCCGGTTGGGTGTACTCGGTCTCGTTCAGCGCGGCCGCGTCCGGGGTGTCCGGCTCAGCCCACATCACCGCGCGCAGCGGACGCTCCAGGTGCGCGTCGAGCGCGTCGCAGGCTTCGTCGAAGGCCGCCGCGAATACCGGGAACGCGCGGTGCAGGTCGCGGCCCATCCCGGGGCGCTGGCTGCCCTGTCCGCTGAAGACGAACGCCGCGCGTGCACCGGACTCAGCCGTGCCGAGCGCGACCGGCGCGTCGTCCCGGCCGGCGATGAGGGCGTCGAGCCCGGCGAGCAGCCGGTCCCGGTCGGCGCCGACCACGACGGCGCGGTGGTCGAAGCGGGAGCGGGTGGTCGCCAGCGAACGGGCGACGTCGACGGGGCGGATCGCCTCGCCGGTCCGCTCAGCCCGCACCCACGCGCGCAGCCGGCGGGCCTGGCCTTCGAGCGCCGCGCGGCTGCGGGCGCTGAGCATCCAGGCCTGCGGCAGCGGCAGCGGCAGCGGTTCGGGACCGGGCTGTGTCTTGGGTGCGAGCTGCGCCTCGGGTGCGGGCTCGCGCGCGATTTGCGGCTCGTCCGCGGCGTCCGGCTCCTCAAGGATCACGTGCGTGTTCGTGCCGCTGATCCCGAAGGAGGACACCGCGGCCCGGCGCGGCCGGTCTCCGGCGTGCTCCCAGGCACGCGGCTCGGTCAGCAGCCGGACCGTGCCGGCCGACCAGTCGACGTGCGGAGTCGGCTCGGTGACGTTGATCGTGCGCGGCAGCACGCCGTTGCGCATCGCCATCAGCATCTTGATCACGCCGGCCACGCCCGCGGCGGCCTGCGCGTGGCCCAGGTTCGACTTCAGCGAGCCGAGCCACAGCGGCCGGTCCTCGGGGCGGTCGCGGCCGTAGGTCGCGATCAGCGCCTGCGCCTCGATCGGGTCGCCGAGCTGGGTGCCGGTGCCGTGCGCGTCCACGGCGTCCACGTCGCGCGGGTCGAGCCGGGCGTCGGCGAGCGCCTGGCGGATGACCGCCTCCTGCGCCGGGCCGTTGGGCGCGGTCTGGCCGTTGCTCGCGCCGTCCTGGTTGACGGCAGTGCCGCGGATCAGGCCGTAGATGCGCCGGCCGTTGCGCCGGGCATCGGAGAGGCGTTCCAGGACGAGCACGCCGACGCCCTCGGCCCAGGAGGTGCCGTCGGCGTCCGCGGAGAAGGACTTGCACCGGCCGTCGGCGGCCAGGCCGCGCTGCCGGGAGAACTCGACGAACAGCGTCGGGGTGGGCATCACGGTCTGGCCGCCGGCCAGCGCCAGGGTGCACTCGCCGCTGCGCAGGGACCGGACGGCCTGGTGCACGGCCACCAGCGAGGAGGAGCAGGCCGTGTCGACGGTGATCGAGGGGCCCTCGAAGCCGAAGGTGTAGGAGACCCGGCCGGACAGCATGCTGCCGGTGCTCGACACGGCCAGCAGGCCCTCAAGCGCCGGAGGGCTCGCGGCGAGGAAGCGCGTGGAGTAGTAGTCGTACATCTGCCCGGCCCAGACGCCGGTCCGGCTGCCGCGCAGCGCGGTCGGGTCGAACCCGCCGCGCTCGAAGGCCTCCCAGGCGCAGGTCAGGAAGAGGCGGTGGCCGGGGTCGGTGCCGAGGGCGTTGCGCGGGCTCATCCGGAAGAACGCGGCGTCGAACTCGCCGGCCGCCTCCAGGAAGCCGCCTCGGCGGGAGTAGGAGGTGCCGATCGCCTCGGGATCGGGGTCGTAGAGCGCCTCGGTGTCCCAGCCGCGATCGCCGGGGAACTCCGAGGTCGCGTCGCGGCCCTCGTCGACCAGGCGCCACAGGCCCTCGGGGGTGTCGACCCCGCCGGGGTAGCGGCAGGCCATCCCGACGATCGCGACGGGCTCGTGGCGGCGGGCGTCGGCGTCGGCCATCCGGCTCTTGGCGTCCGCCAGATCCGCGGTCACCTTCTTGAGGTACTCCCGCAGTCTGTCTTCACCCGCCATGGATGTTCACCCCTTCTGGACTGTCTGAGATGTCAGAGCTGTTCGATGAACTGGAAGATCTCTTCGTCCGACACGCCGTCGAAGCGGTCGGCGCCGCCGCCGGCGCGCTGCGGGCCGCCGAGCCGGGCCAGGGCGGCGTCCAGTACCGCGGCCACTCTGGCGCGCTGGTCCTGGCCGGCGTCCTCGGCGCCGAGCCGGTCCAGGGCCCGGTCCAGCGCGTCGCGCAGCAGGTCCTCGACGGCCGGTTCGACGTCCGGGTCGTCGGCCGCCAGCTCCTGTGCCAGGTACTCGGCGACCGCGGCGACAGTGGGGCGGTCGAACAACAGGGTCGCGGGCAGCCGGCGGCCGATCTCCTCGCCGAGGGCGCGGCGCAGTTCGACCGAGGAGAGAGAATCGAATCCGAGGTCGCTGAACGGACGCTCGACATCGACGGCCTGCGCGCTGTCGTGGGCGAGGGCGACGGCGACGTTCCGGCGCACGACGTCCAGCAGCACTTCCAGCGCTTCGGGGCGGCTCAGGCCCGTGAGCCGGTCGGCGGTGGTGGCCGGCGCGCCGGGATTTTCGGGATTGTCGGGCGAGGTGGCAGCGCGGCGCCGGGTCGGCAGCAGTGCACGGACGGCTACGGGGATCTCTGTGCCCTGATCGGCGGCACGCCGTAGCGCCTCGCGGTCCCACTTCGCCGCGACGACGCCGGTCGCGCTGGAAACCAGTGCGGCGTCGAACAGTTCGAGGCCTGCGGCGGCGTCGAGCGCGGCGAGTCCGGAGCGGGCGAAGCGTGCCTCGTCGGCTTTCGTCAGGCCCGCGGTCATCCCGACGGTCCACGGGCCCCAGGCGATCGCGATCGCCGGGAGGCCGAGCGAGCGCCGGTGCGCGGACAGCGCGTCGAGGACGGCGTTCGCCGCGCCGTAGTTCGCCTGTCCGGCGTTGCCGAGCACGCCGACGACCGAGGAAAAGAGCACGAAGGCACGCAACGGCAGGTCGGCGGTCAGCTCGTGCAGCAGCCATGCGGCGTCTGCCTTCGGGCGCAGGACGGTCACGCACCGGTCCGGGGTCAGCCCCGCGACGAGCGCGTCGTCGAGCACGCCGGCCGCGTGCACCACGCCGACCAGCGGCCGGTCGGCGGGCACGGAGTCGAGGAGGGCGATCAGGGCCGCGCGGTCGGCGACATCGCAGGCTTCGATCCTGACCCGCGCGCCGAGTTCTGTGAGTCGAGCAGCCAGGTCCCCCGCACCGGGTGCCGCGTCGCCGGTGCGGGAGACGAGAAGCAGATCCCTGACCCCGTGGTCGGTGACGAGCCGCTGCGCGACGAGGGCGCCGATGCCTCCGGTCGCTCCGGTGACCAGGACGGTGCCCTCGGAAAGATCTGTACTTTCGGAAAGCTCTGCCGGGGCTACCGTCGCGGAATGCCGTGCCAGGCGCGGAGTGAGCAGCTGTCCACCGTCCACGGCGAACTGGGATTGGGCGGCGTCGAGCCCGGCGGCGACGAGGCGCCAGGCCGCGCGGTCGCGGACCTGACCGCCGAGCAGGCCGGGGTCGGCGATGACGAAGCGTCCCGGGTACTCGGCTTGCACGCACCGCATCAGGCCCCAGACAGCTGCGCCGGCGGGGGTGGTCCGGTCGGCGAGGACCAGAAGCTGCGGTTCGGTGAAGCGCTCGTCGGCAGCCCATTGCTGGACGAGTTCGAGCATAGGTAGGAGTGCTTCGCGGACAGCGTCTGCCGCGCAGGGCACTATCACTACCGCGGGCAGCTCCCGGCGGGGCGCCGATGCCAGAGCCGACAGGTCGTCGAAGTGCTCGATATCGGCGCCGAATTCCTTCAGCGCGGCGGTGATCGCCGCGGATTCCGCGCCGTCGCCGAGCACGGCCCAGTGGCGTCCTTCGAGCTCTGCTTCGCTCAAGCGGGTCGGGGACCACGTGAAGTCGTACAGACCGGAGGCGGCGGACCCGCCGAGGGCACGATCAGCCGGGACGCGACGCAGCGCCAGGCTCTCGACACCACCGACGCGACGACCGGCGGAGTCGAAGAGATCCAGCGTGACCGCGCTGTCGGACCGCCCGGTCAGGCGCACCCGCAGGCTCTCGGCGCCGGTGACGGCGACGTCCAGACCCGACCAGGAGAACGGGAGCAGCAGA
Source organism: Catenulispora rubra (assembly GCF_015356825.1). Lineage (GTDB taxonomy): Bacteria > Actinomycetota > Actinomycetes > Streptomycetales > Catenulisporaceae > Catenulispora > Catenulispora rubra. Next base: position 24,968 of record NZ_JAACYW010000074.1, read on the forward strand.
CCGGCGTCAGGCGCGGCGCTCATCGCGTCAAGCACAAGGATGTGCAGGACGGCGTCGAACAGTGCGGGGTGCAGCGCGAACGCACCGGCGTGGGGCACGGCGCCTGCGGGCAATCGCACCTCCGCGCAGAACCCGTCCTCGGTGCGCCATGCGGCCTGCAGTCCTTGGAACAAGGGCCCGTATTCGTAGCCCGTGTCGGCCAGTCGCGGGTAGAGGTCTTCGAGATCGACCGGGACGGCGTCGGCGGGCGGCCAGGCCGCGAGCACCGCTTCCGCAGCAGGAGCACGGTCCCCGGTGCCCAGCTGTCCGCTGGCATTCGCGGTCCACTCGGCGCCGGGGTCGTCGCTGGGGCGGGAATGTACCGACAGGGAGCGCCGGTCGGAGGCATCGGCGGCACCGACCGTGACCTGGACGTCCATCGCCCCGGTTTCCCGCGGCGCCAGCGGGGTGTGCAGGGTCAGCTCCTCGATCCACTCGGCCCCTGCCGCGTCCGCGGCCTGTAGGGCGAGTTCGGCGAACCCGGTGGCGGGCAGGAGCACGACACCGCCGATGGTGTGCTCGGCGAGCCATGGCGACGCAGGGAGCGACAGCCGGCCGGACAGCAGGATCCGGTCGTCCTGGGCGACCGCCACGATCGAGTCGAACAGCGGGTGCCGCGGGGCCGTGGTCGATGCGTGATCGGTACTCTCGGTACCCTCGGTGCTCGCCAACCAGAAACGCTGCCGGTCGAACGCGTACGCCGGCGGCTCGACGTGCCGGTGCCGGTCCGCGGAACCCAGCAGCGCATGCCAGTCCACTGCGGCGCCTCGGACCCAGGCCTGCGCGGCCGCGGCGAGGAACTGGCGTCGGCCGCCGGAATCGCGGCGGAGCGAGCCGACGGCCGCGCCGTCCACTCCCGCCTCGGCCAGGATGTCCTCGACGTCGCCGCACAGGATCGGGTGCGGACTGACCTCGATGAACAGCGGCGACTCCAGGCCGGCGGAAGCGGCGCGGACCGCCTCGTCGAACCGGACCTGGCAGGCCAGGCTCTCGTACCAGTGGTCGGTGCCGAGCGTGGCCGGATCGACGCGGCCCCCGAGGTAGGAGGACAGGATCGGGATGTCGGCGCCGGACGGCGTGATCACCCCGAGCTTCCGGTACAGCTCGTCGCGGACCCGGGCGATGTGCGGGGTGTGCGCCGCGTAGGCGAGGGCGGCCCGGCGCAGCTGGATGCTCTCGCCCCAGCGCTGCGTGAACTCCTCGACCGCGTCCGGATCACCGCCGATCACCGTGCTGTTGGGGCCGTTGCGCAGGGCGATCCACAGCCGGTCGGCCCACGGCTGGAGCAATTCGTGGATCCGCGCGGCCGACGAGACCGCGGAGAGCATCGCGCCGGTGCCGTCGATCGAGCCGATGACCTGGCTGCGCGCCGCCACCAGCTTCGCGGCGTCGGCCAGGCTCAGCGCGCCGGCGAGGTGGGACGCGGCGATCTCGCCCATCGAATGCCCGACCACGGCTGCGGGCCGGATCCCGGCCGCCTGCCAGAGTGCGGCGAGCGCGATCGTGACCGCGAACAGCACCGGCTGGATGACGTCGGAGCCTTGCATCGCCGGGGCGTCTTCGGCCCCGTGCAGAACGTCGAGCACCGACCATCCGGTGTGCGGGGCCAGGGCCTCGTCGCAGCGACGCAGGTTCGCGGCGAAGACCTCGTCGGTGCGCGCGAGTTCGGCGGCCATGCCGTGCCACTGCGAGCCCTGGCCCGGGAAGACGAACACCGGCTCGGCGTGCGGGGACGCGATCGCGGTCCAGGCGGCCGGGTTCGGCCGTTCGGCGGCGAGGTCTTCGAGCGCGGCGCACAGCTGCGCGCGGTCTCCGGCGACGACCACCGCGCGGTGCGGGAACAGGGTACGGCGCGCCAGCGCGGGGCCGGTGGCTATCAGGGTGCTGTCGTCGGCGTCATCATCGTCGCCGGTGTCGTTGGCGAACGCCGCGAGCCGATCGGCGTACTTCCGCAGGGATGCGGCGCTGCGTGCCGAGAACATCCACACCAGTGGCCCGGCGACGGTCGGATCGCCGGCGGGCTCGGCCTCGGCGAGGGTCTGCGACGGTTCCCCGTCGACGGACTCGATGATCAGGTGCGCGTTGGTGCCGCTGATCCCGAAGCTGGACACGGCCGCGCGCCGGGGCCGGTCCTGGCGCGGCCAGGGACGGTCCTCGGCGAGCAGCCGGACGCCGCCGGCGTCCCAGTCCACTTCGTGTGTGGGCTCTTCGACGTACAGGGTGCGAGGCAGCAGCTCATGCCGCATCGCCATCACCATCTTGATGACGCCGGCGACGCCCGCGGCGGCCTGGGTGTGGCCGATGTTCGACTTCACCGATCCGAGCCACACCGGCGCCGCGTCGGAGTGCGCGCGGCCGTAGGTCGCCGCGATCGCGTGCGCCTCGACCGGGTCGCCGAGCGCGGTGCCGGTGCCGTGCGCCTCGACGACGTCGACCTCGTGCGCCGCGAGCCCGGCGTCGGCCAGCGCGCGCCGGATCACGTCCTGCTGGGCCCGGCCGTTGGGTGCGGTCAGGCCGTTGCTGGCGCCGTCGGAGTTGACGGCGCCGCCGCGGATGACGGCGAGCACCGGGTGGCCGGCCCGGCGGGCGTCGCCGAGCCGTTCCAGCAGCAGCATGCCGGCGCCTTCGGCGAACGCCGTGCCGTCGGCCGAGGCCGAGAACGCCTTGGCGCGGCCGTCGGGGGCCAGGCCGTTCTGCCGGCTGAACTCCACCAGGTGGCCCGGGTTCGCCATCAGCGTGACCCCGCCGGCCAGCGCCAGCGGGCACTCGCCGCGGCGCAGCGCCTGGACCGCGAGCATCACGGCCACCAGCGAGGAGGAGCAGGCCGTGTCGACGGTGAGCGCGGGGCCCTGGAACCCGAAGGTGTAGGCGATGCGGCCGGAGGCGACGCTGAGCGCGGTGCCGGTGAGCAGGTGGCCGTCGGCGACGCCGGTGGGCCGGTGCAGCCGGGGGCCGTACTCGGCGGCCATCGCGCCGACGAACACGCCGACCGGCGAGCCCTCGAGCCCGGTCGGGTCCAGGCCGGCGCGCTCCAGCGCCTCCCACGCGGTCTCCAGGAGCAGGCGCTGCTGCGGATCCATGGCCAGCGCCTCGCGCGGGCTCAGGCCGAAGAACGCGGCGTCGAAGCGGTCGGCGCCGTGCAGGAAGCCGCCGAAGCCGGTGGCGCAGGTGCCCGGACGGTCCGGGCCGGAGCCGAGCAGCGCGTCGAGGTCCCAGCCGCGGTCGGCCGGCAGCGCGGTGATCGCGTCGGTGCCGCCGGACACCAGGCGCCACAGGTCGGCGGCCGATTCGACGCCGCCGGGATAGCGGCAGCCGATCGCGACGACGGCGATCGCGTCGGAGTCCGCCGGTGCCGGGAGGTCGTGGACCGGCGGGGCGATCGATGCGCGCGATGTGCTCGATGTGCTGGACGCGCTCAGCAGGCTCGACACGCTGGATGCACTCGACGCGCCCGGCTCGGCGCGGCCGGCCGTTTCAGCCTGTCTGGTGTGCAGATGGTCGGCGAGCCGCTTCGGGGTCGGGAAGTCGTAGACCGCTGAGGTGGTCAGCCTCAGGCCGGTGAGCGAACGCAGCCGCTGGCACAGTTCGACGGTGCCCGCCGAGTCGAATCCGAGGTCTTTGAAGCTGCGGGTCTGGTCGATCGCGCGGCGGTCGGCGTGCCCGAGGACGAGCGCCGCGCTGTCGGCCACCAGCTCGCGGACCTCGGTGCGGCTGCGGACGGCGGCGGGGGCGGCGGCCGGCTGGACCGGCCGCGAAACACCCGCGAGCCAGTGGCGCTCGCGGTGGAAGGCGTAGGTGGGCAGGTCGACGAGCCGGGCTCCGGGGACCGCGCAGTCTTCGTCCCAGACGATGTCGGCCCCGGCGACGAAGGCCTCGGCGCGGGCAAGGCGTAGCCGATCAGGCCCGTCTTGCTCGTGGCGCAGGGTACTGACCACGGCGACGCCGTCCGCTTCCGCGGCCTCCTCGACGGCCGCGACCAGCACGGGATGCGGGCTGGACTCGATGAACAGTCCGGCACCGAGGGCGATGGCCCGGCGCACGGCTTCGCCGAAGCGAACCGGCTGGCGCAGGTTTCCGACCCAGTAATCGGCATCCAGCTCGGCGGTGTCGATCGGCTCGCCGGTCACGGAGGAGACGAAGGTAGTCGGCACGCTTTTCGGCCGGATCGACGCGAGGGCCGCGAGCAGTTTCTCCTCCGGTGCCAGGGAGCGCTGCGCGATGACGAGAGCGGCGTCCTCCAGCCTGAGCGCACCGATCGCGGTCGCCGCCGCGATCTCGCCCTCGGAGTGCCCGATCACGATGTCCGGCCGCACGCCCCAGGAGCGCCAGAGCTCTGCGAGCGCCACCGTGACCGCCCACAGCGCGGGCTGCGCCACCTCGACCCGGGACAGGTCCGGGGCGCCCGGACGCTCGCGCAGCACGTCCGGCAGCGCATAGCCGAGATGCGGTTCGAGCGCCTGGGCACACTCGTCGAGGCGGCGTTCGAACACCGGGCAGGAGCCGTCGAGCAGGCCGCGGGCCATGCCGGGCCACTGCGAGCCCTGGCCGGGGAAGACGAGGGCGACCCCGCCCGGGGCCGCGCGTCCCGTGACCACTGCGGGATCAGGCCGGTTCTCTGCCAGCGCATTGAGGCCTGCCTTCAGCGCGCTGCGCTCGGTGCCGAGGAGTACGGCCCGGTGTTCGAAGCGGGTCCGGGTACGGATCAGGGAGAGTGCCACGTCGGCGGTTTCGGCGTCGGTGTCAGTGTCAGTGTTCGAACTGGGATCCAGGCGGTCGGAGAGGCTGCGCGCCTGGCCCCGCAGGGCATCGGCGGAGCGCGCGGAGAGCACCACAGCGCCAGGGCGGGTCGCCGCGGGGACCGGCTCGGCCACCGCCGCGAACGCCTCGGCAGGCGCTTCGGCGAGGACCAGGTGGCAGTTGGTGCCGCCCATGCCGAAGGAGCTGACCCCGGCGACCAGCCGCCGGTCCGGGCGCGGCCAGGCCCGCGGTTCGCGCACGACGTCGAGCCTCAGCTCGGCCAGCGGGATCCGCGGCGAGGCGGTGGTGAAGTTGAGGCTGGGGGCGAGTTCCCGGTGCGCGAGGCTGAGCACGACCTTGAGCAGCCCGGCGATGCCGGCGGCGCCTTCGAGGTGGCCGATGTTCGTCTTCACCGAGCCGACGAGCAGCGGGTCGGCGCCATCGCGTCCCTCGGTACTGTCACATCCCTCAGCGCTATCAGAACCCTCAGCAGTGTCGCGTCCCTCGGCCAGGGCGCCGCCGAGCGCGGCCGCCTCGACCGGGTCGCCGACCGCCGTCCCGGTGCCGTGCAGTTCCACGTACTGCACCTCGGCCGCGCCGACCCCGGCCCGCCGCCAAGCGCTGCGGATGACCTCGCGCTGCGCGTTCGCGTCCGGGACGGTCAGGCCCGCGCCGCCGCCGTCGTTGTTGACCGCGCCGCCGAGGATGACGCAGTGCACTGTGTCGCCGTCGGCCAGCGCGTCGGGCAGCGGCTTGAGCACCAGGAGCGCGCCGCCCTCGCCGCGGACGTAGCCGTTCGCGCGCCCGTCGAAGGTGTGGCAGCGGCCGTCGGGCGAGAGCGCGCCGAAGCGGCTGATCGCCTCGGTGGTCTCCGGCAGGAGGTTGAGGTTGACGCCGCCGGCCAGGGCGATCCGCGAGTCGCCGCGGCGCAGGTCCTCGCAGGCGCTCTGCACGGCCACCAGCGACGAGGACTGGCCGGTGTCGACGGTGATGCTGCGGCCGCGCAGGCCGAGCACGTAGGAGACGCGGTTGGCGATGATGCCGCGCTGCACGCCGGCCAGCGTGTGCGAGCTCAGCGCGGCGGCGCCGAGCCGGTCGGCCAGGGCGGCGTAGTCGGCCGCGATGGCGCCCACGAACACGCCGGTGTCGCTGCCGCGCAGCCGGTCCGGCGCGATCCGGGCATGCTCGCAGGCCTCCCAGGCCAGCTCCAGCATCAGCCGCTGCTGCGGATCCATCGCTGCCGCCTCGTGCGGGGAGACGCCGAAGAAGCCGGCGTCGAACCGGTCGACCTGGTCCAGGAACCCGCCGCGCCGGTACCCGGCCGCGGTGCCCTCCGGCCAGCGCCCGGCGGGCACCTCGCCGACGGCGTCCACGCCGTCGCGCAGCAGCGTCCAGAACCCTTCGGGGTCCGACGCGCGAGGCAGCCGGCAGGCCATGCCAATCACCGCTATCTGCGCCGCGGACGCCGATTCGCGCACCGGCGTGCCGCTTCGCCCGCTCTTCCGGGAAGACATAGAACACCCACCGTCGCAGTTCGTTCTTCGAAACCGGTCGGAGAAGTGGGCCGACGGGCCCAAAAAAATCCTGTTGAACATTCGATCCACCGTCAAGGCAGACAAAGCCGCAGGCCGATGGCACATTACGGCTGGCAGGAAGCTGCCAGTGGCAATACTCTGAGGCGGGTTTGCCGGGCGTTTTCCGCCGACGTCGAAAATGCGATACACATTCCGGCGCAGCCATTTTCGGCAGAATGCGCCAACCGGGGCGTGCACTTAGCCGCGCGGGACAGGTTGCACCCGGCGACTTGTCCGCGCCGGACGAGGCGCGATCGGCGGGCGGAGGCTAGCCTTCCTGCTGTCCGAATCAGCGTTCTTCGATATGCGTTGACAAGCCACCACAGCCGACGTCGTCCAGGTCCGTCGAGCTTAACCCCAGTCCCACCGAGTAGTTCGGTTTCCAACAAATCCGCTTCCCGACACAAGGGCCTCCCATGACGAATGCGATCCCGGACAGGACAGTGCCGTTCGAGCGCGACGACGGCGTCCTCCTCGTGGGCGGAATCCCGGCGGACCGGCTGGCCGAGCGCGTCGGGACGACACCGTTCTTCGCCTATGACCGGACCCTGATCAGCGAGCGGGTGTCGGCGGTCCGCGCCGCGCTGCCCGAGGGCATCCGGCTGAGTTACGCCGTCAAGGCCAATCCCATGCCCGCGGTGCTCCAGCACCTGAGCCGGCTGGTCGACGGCTTCGACGTGGCCTCCGCCGGGGAGTTGCGCGAGGCGCTGAACAGCACGATGCCCGCGGAGCACGTGACCTTCGCCGGCCCCGGCAAGACCACGCCGGAACTGCGGCAGGCGGTCGCCGCCGGGGTGACGGTCGAGGTGGAGTCCGAGAACGAACTCGCCCGGGTGCGCGAGGTCGGCGACCTGCTCGGCGTCCGGGCCCGGGTCGCCCTCCGGGTCAACCCGGACTTCGCGGTGCGCGGCGCGGGCATGCACATGGGCGGCGGTCCGCAGCAGTTCGGCATCGACGCCGAGCGGATACCGGCGGTGCTCGCGGCGGTGGCCGACGCCGAGCTCGGCTTCGAGGGCTTCCACGTCTTCGCGGGGTCGCAGAACCTGGATGCCGAGAGCATCTGCGAGGCCCAGCGCCGAACGGTCGAGCTGATCGTCAAGCTCGCCGCCGCGGCGCCGGGACCCGTGCGCTACCTGAATCTGGGCGGCGGGTTCGGCATCCCGTACGCGGCGCGCGACCGGCCGCTCGACCTCACCCCGATCGGCGCGAACCTCGCCACGTTGATGGACACCGCGATCCGGTCCGAGCTGCCCTCGGCGCGCGTCGTCATCGAGCTCGGCCGGTACCTCGTCGGCGAGGCGGGGGTGTATCTGACCCGCGTGGTGGACCGCAAGGAATCGCGCGGCCGGACCTACCTGGTCGTCGACGGCGGCCTGCACCACCAGCTCGCGGCCTCGGGCAACTTCGGCCAGAAGATCCGGCGCAACTATCCGGTCGAGCTGGCCGCGCGGACCGGCGACGCCTCGAACGAGACGGTCGACGTCGTCGGGTGCCTGTGCACGCCGCTGGACCTGCTCGGCGACCGCGTGAGCCTGCCGGCGGCGCGGATCGGCGACCTGGTCGCGATCTTCTGCGCCGGCGCGTACGGGCTGACGGCCAGTCCGACCGCGTTCCTCGGCCATCCGGCACCGGCCGAGGTCCTGGTCTGACGAACGGAACGACGCGATGCCCGCCAGTCCCCAAGCGGAGGTCAGAATGCAGACCACACTCCAAGCGGCGACCGGCACTCCGGCTATCGCGACCGTCCCGTCCGTCCCGTCCGTCCCGTCCGTGCCGTCCGTGCCGTCCGTGCCGTCCCCGCCGTCCCCGCAGTCGTCGGCCGACAGGCCGGTGCAGTCGCCCACACAGTTCCCTGCGCAGTTCCCCGCGCAGTTCCCGACACAGCCACCGCGCTTCAGCGTCCTGGGACCGCTGCAGGTGCGCGGCGACCGGCCGGTCCCGATCACGGCCCGCCGCCAGCAGATCGTGCTCGGCCTGCTGCTGCTGAACGGCAACCGGACCGTGCCGGTGGAGACCCTGGTCGACGCGCTCTGGGACTGCGCTCCCCCGACGACCGCCCGCGCCCAGGTGCAGACCTGCGTCTCGGCGCTGCGCCGCGCGCTGCTCGGGGTCGGCCTCGGCGACCGGATCCAGCTGCGGGGCGGCGGCTACGACATCGCCGTCGGCCCGGCGGAACTCGACCTGCTCGTCTACGAGCGCCTGATGGCCGTCGGCCGGACCGCGGCCGCCGCGAACCGTCCGGCGCAGGCCCGTGCCGCCTTCCGCGAGGCCCTGTCGCTGTGGCGCGGCGAACCGCTGGCCGGTGTCGACAGCGGCGCGATCCAGGCCCACAAGCTGCGGATCGGCGAGCGGCGGGTCGAGGCGATCGAGGAGTGCATCGACTCCGAGCTCCAGCTCGGCCGGCACCACGAGGTGGTCGGCGAGATCTCGACGATGGTCGCCGAACACCCCCTGCGCGAACGGCTCGTCAAACAGCTGATGACCGCGTTGCACCAGTGCGGCCGGCGGGCCGAGGCGCTGGCCGTGTACCGGAACGTGCGGCAGCGGTTCGTCGAGGAGCTGGGGCTCGAACCCGGCCACCTGGTGAGCCGGGCGCACCAGGAGATCCTGAGCGGCTCGCCGGCCGACGAGCAGGCGCCCCCGGCGCGGCACGGGCTCGGCGAACCCCGGCAGCCGGCGGCTGTGCCGACGCCGGTTCCTGAGCCGGTACCGGTGCCGGTGCCGATGCCAGTGCCGGCGCCGGTTCCGCTGTCGGTGTCGGTGTCGATTCCGGTGCCGCGCATGCTGCCGGCCCGCATCCCATACTTCACCGGCCACGACGAACTCCTCAAGATCCTGTGCTCCCGTCTGGTGGAAGACCAGGTTTCGGGCGCGGGACTGGTGACGGTGATCACCGGGCGCGGCGGAGTGGGCAAGTCGGCGGTCGCGAACGAGGCGGCGAACGAGGTGGCCGAGGAGTTCCCGGACGGCCAGCTCTACGCGCGGATGGCGGCCGGCGGGGACCGGACCGAGAACGTTTCCAAGGTCCTGAAGCAGTTCCTTTACGCGCTCGGGTTCGCGCCCGAGCAGATCCCGGCCGAGATGGACGACCGCGCCGCCGTCTACCGCAGCGCGATCGCCGGACGCCGGATGCTGGCCGTGGTCGACGACGTCGCCGACGAGGCGCTGCTGCGTCCGCTGGTGCCGGGCACGTCCAGCTGCCGGCTGCTGGTGACCACCCGGGCCCGGACCGCCCCGCTGCTCGGTTCGGCGGTCTTCGAGCTGGACGTGTTCAGCCCGGAGGAAGGCGTCGAGCTGCTGGCCGCGATGATCGGCCGGGAGCGGATCGACGCGGAGACCCCGGCGGCGGTCGAGCTGGTCGGGTACTGCGGCGGGCTGCAGTTGGCGGTGTGCAGCGCCGCCTCCCGGCTCGTCGCGCGCCCGCACTGGACCATCGGGGCCTTCGTGGCGCTGCTGCGGGACGACCGCGGCCGCCTCGACCAGCTCGACAGCCGGGGGTTCGACATCCGGGACGCCTTCCGGCGCAGCTGCCTCGGCCTGTCCCCGGTCGCGCGGCACCTGTTCGCCCAGCTCGGCCTGCTGAAGTCCAGCACCTTCAGCGCACAGGTGGCCGCGCAACTGCTCGCCCCGGACGCGGGTCTGGCGAGCGAGGCGCTGGAGAGCCTGGTCGACGCGCGGCTGGCGGACATCGTCATCAGGACCGGTACCGCCACGCACTATCGCATGGACGAACTGGTCCGCGTCTTCGCCCGCGAGTGCGTCTTCCGGAACGGGATGGGCGCTTCCGGCTGAGGACCCGGTCAAGCCAGCCGGCTGCGGCCCCAGCCGCGAGCCAGCCGGTAAGCGGCGACCGCTCCGGTCGCGAGCCCGATCAGGAGGCAGACCAGCGCGGCGCGCGCGGTCTCGCCCGTCTGCCCGTCGACCGCCGCCTGGATCACGCGCAGCCCCCAGTAGCCGGGCGAGAACGGCGCGATGTCCCGCGCCCAGCCGGGCATCAGACCGACCGGCAGCAGGGCCCCGCCGAGCGCGCTCACCGCGATGGACCCGACGTCCGAGGCCATCATGAGATCGCCGCGGCTGCGCACCAGCGTCGCCAGGGCGGAGCCCATCGCCATCAGCGCGAAGCCCCAGACCGCCACGGCCAGCACCAACAGCGCCACCGACTTGGGAGCGGGCATCCCGACCACGAGGCAGCCGTAGTAGATCAGCACGATCTGCTGGAGCATCAGCACCCCGTATACCGGCAGCGATTTGCCGACGAGCAGTTCGCCCCTCGTCGCCCGGCTCGCCCGCAGCCGGTCCCAGGTCCGCCATTCGCGCTCGATGAAGATGGAGTTGCCGACGATGGCCATGGCGAAGACCGAGAACATCACCATCTGGCCGGTGACCGCTTGGACGACGCCGCCGTTGCGCGTGTCCGAGTACGCCCTGGTGTACAGCGGTTTCAGCAGCACCATCAACACCATCGGCGTGACCAGATAGCTGATCAGCTGGCCCGGGTCGCGCAGCCGGAGGATCAGGTTGTGCTTGACCAGCGCACCCGTGCGATACGGGACGTCACCGAACATCGGACACCGCCAGGGATCGGTAGAGATCGTCGAGGTTCGCCGGCCGCAGCTCGATCGACTCGACCGGCCCGCGCACCGTGCCGAGCAGCTCCAGCAGCGTCGAGGTGACGTCGGTGGTGGTGACCTTCAGGTCGCCGTCCGCCGCGCCCACCAGGACCTCGCCGGGCAGCCCGTCGAGCAGCTCCGCGGCGCTGCCCCGGGCCACGATCCGGCCGTGGGAGGCGACCGCGATGGTGGCCTGGAGCTCGCTCAGCTCATGGAGATAATGGGTCGTATACACGACTGCGGCGCCCTCCCCCGCCCGCCGCTTCACCGCCTCGAGCAGGGCCTGGCGGGTCTCCGGGTCGGCGCCCGCGGTCGGCTCGTCGAGCAGCAGCAGCCCCGGGGAGTGGATCAGGGCGGTCGCCGCCTGCGCGCGCCGCTGCTGACCGCCGGAGAGCAGGCCCGCCGGCCGGTCCAGGAACCCGGTCATCCGCAGTTCGGCGGCGAGGTCGTCGATCCGGGCGCGCAGCGCGGGCGCGCGCAGTCCGGCGAGCCTGCCGTAGAAGCGCAGGTGCTCACGCACCGTGATGGATCGGTAGAGGGCGATGTGCTGGGGCGATATCCCGATCCGGTCGCGGGCCTTCGCCGGCGTGCGCCCGTCGATGCGGATCTCGCCGCCGTCCGGTTTGAGCAGCCCGGAGACCATCTCGACGAAGGTCGTCTTCCCGGCGCCGTTGTGGCCGACCAGGCCGACGATCTCCCCGGCCGCGGCCTCCAGGCTGAAGCCGTCCAGGGCCTGGACGTCGTCGTAGCGTTTAGTGAGGTCGGTTGCCTGCAGCACGGTCACTCCTCCTCCAGAATCCGGCGCAGCCCCACCCGGTCGAATTTGCCGTTCACCGACCTGGGCAGTTGTTCGAGCACTTCGACGTGCGTGGGCAGCATGTAGGCCGGGAGCTCCTTGGCCAGCGCCTTGGACAGCGCCTCGGACAGCGCGGCTGGATCAGCCATCGCGACGGCGAGCACGACGCGCTGGCCCAGCAGTTCGTCCGGCACTCCCAGCGCCACCGCCTCCCGCACCAGACCGGTGGCGTAGGCCGCCTCCTCGATCTCGGTCGGGCTGACCCGGTATCCGGAGGTCTTGATCATCTCGTCGTCGCGGCCGACGAAGTACAGGAAGCCTTCCTCGTCCCGGTACACCGTGTCGCCGGACCAGACCGCGATCTCCGGAGGGAACGCGCCATCCGCCCCCGGCACCGGACGAAAGCGGGCCGCGGTGCGCTCTGGGTCGCGCCAGTAGCCCTGGGCCACGAGCGCGCCGCGATGCACCAGTTCGCCGTGCTCCCCCGGGTCGCACAGCGTTCCGTCCGGCCGCACCACCAGCAGCTCGGCGTTCGGGATGGCCTTGCCGATCGAGTCCGGACGGCGGTGTGCCTCGGCGGGGTCGAGATAGCTGGACCGGAACGCCTCGGTGAGCCCGTACATCAGGTAGGGCGCGGCCTGCGGGAAGATCTCCCGCAGCCGGGCGAGGACCGCCTTCGGCATACGGCCGCCGGTGTTGGCGAAGTAGCGCAGGCGCGCGGTCGCCTCGCGCGGCCACTCCTGCGCGACGAGCTGGAGCCACAGCGGAGGCACGCAGGTGAGCGCGGTGACCTGGTGCCGCTCGCAGAGCCGGACGACGTCGGCAGCCACCAGATGGTTCGCCAGCACCACGTGGGCGCCGGCGATCAGCCCGGTGGTGAGCTGGCTGAACCCGGCGTCGAAACTGAACGGCAGCAGGGCCAGCACCACGTCGTCCGGCCGGTGCCCCAGGTAGCCGGCCACGCTCGCGGCGCCGGTGAGCATGTTGCGGTGCGAGAGCACCACGCCCTTCGGACTGCCGGTGCTGCCGGAGGTGTACATCAGGGCTGCGATGTCCTGGTCGATGACCGCGGCGCCGTCGGGAACGGGGCTCGGCTCGGCGGCCTCCACCTCACCCCAGAGCGACACCTGGACGCCTTGCGCCCCCGCCGGTCCCGGACCGTCGGCGCCGATCAGCACGGCGGAGCGCACGGAAACGTCCGGGGTCAGCGCCGCGCTGACGGTCTCCCACCGCCGGGCGGTGGTGATCACCATCCGGGGAGCGCAGTCCTTGACCACATGAGCCAACTGCGGCGTCCGCAGCAGCGGGTTGGCGGGCACCAGCACGGCGCCGGCCGCGGCGATCGCGAGCAGGGCGACCGCCGTCTCGATCCGCTTCTCCGCGTAGACCACCACCCGGTCGCCACGGCGTACGCCCCGGGCGTGCAGGCCGTTCGCGACCCGCGCCACCCGATCGGAGAGCTGCGCGTAGGTCAGCGTCTGGTCCCCGAACGTCAGCGCCGGCCGCCCGGGGTCGCCGCCGCCGAGCACGTGGTCCAGCCGGACCGGCGCGGACGGCCGACGGCCGGCCTGCTCAGACATCGGCGAAGCGGTCGGCTCCGACGAGCCGGCCGACGACGTCCCACAGCGAGCCGACCGTCCCGAAGGTCTCCTCGGTGATCAGCTCATCGGGCAGCTCCAGACCGAAGGTCTCCTCCAGATCGGTCAGCAGCTGGACTACGCCCATCGAGTTCAGGCCCAGCGCCGCGAGATCGTCCGTGGCGGCGAACTCGGCGCCGTCGGCATAGGGGAGGTGGGCCAGCAGGGTCTTGCGGAAGGCGACCGGGATGTTCGTGGTCAACGTGATCTCCATGGGCTCGGGCTTCGTCACCTGTCTGCGACGCAGTCCACCACGGCCCGCACTCGATCAGCCCTCGAACCGCTATCGACCGGATGAGAGGAGAAAGGCCGCCACGAGAGCGGAATGAGAGGACCACGGGTCGACCGTGGCCGGCTCGATAGCGGGTTGAGGGATCGCTCTGTCACGGTGACTCCGACCGAGGCATCTGAAGACATCTCACTCCTACCGGAGGCAGCGTGCCCACCACCATGCCGGCCTTGCCCGCTGAGGCCGCACCTGTCGCCATCGAGCCCGCTGAACCCGTCGAGCCCATCGAACTCGTCGGACTCGTCGGACTCGTCGGACTCGTCGAGCCCGTCGAACTCGCCCGGCTGGTCCTGGCGCACGACGACGGGCCCGAGGCCGACGTCTACCGCCACGCCGTCCAGCAGGGTGCGATCGAATCGCTCGAGGACGCCGCGACCCTGCTCGGCCTGCCGGTCACCGAGATGTTCGCCACGATCAACCGGCTGATCGAACTGCGCCTGCTGCGCACCGACGACACCGCGGGACACCGCTTGGTGCCGGTGGATCCGGGCGCGGCGGCCGCCGCGCTGGTCTCCCCCGTCGAACGCGCGATGTACGAGCGGCGGGAGCTGGCCGACCGGCTCCGCGACCGCATCGAGGCCATCGCCCGGCCGCCGGGCGGCGCGGCGCCGGTCGGCGCCATCGACGGCCTCGACGGGGCGGCGGAGATCCGCGGCCTGTTCAAGCTGGTCGGCGAAACCTGCCGCAAGGAGGTGCTGATCCAGCGGCCCAGCCATGAGGACGAGGACCTCCTGGACCACCTGCTCGAGCCCTGCTACCGGACGCTGGGCCTCGGCGTCGAGGTCCGGATGGTCAGCCCGCACCGCAGCCGGGCCGGATTCGCCTCCCGGGCCAAAGCCAAGCGGCTGATCGAGGACGGCGCGCAGATCCGCACAGTCAGCTATCTCCCACAGGCGGCCGTGGTCTTCGACCACTCCCTGGCCGTGATGCTCACCCTGCCCGGATCCGGCGAGCCGCCCACCGCCCGCCGGATCCGGGACGGCGAGGTCGTGCGGTACCTGGTCGATCTGTTCAACCAGCTGTGGGAGGGCGCCGCGCCGTTCGCCGTGGCCGAGCCCGGCTACGCCGACGTCACCGACAGCCTGCACCAGTCCATCGCCCGGCTGATGGCCGAAGGCCTGACCGACGACGTCGTGGCGCGGCGCCTGGGCATGTCGGTCCGCACCTGCCGGCGCCACATCGCGGCACTGCTGCGCGACCTGGACTCGGTCAGCCGGTTCCAGGCCGGCGTCCAGGCCGCCGGCCGGTTCGCGATCAGCGGGCCGACCACGGCCTGAGCGCTGCCTTCGCGGACGCCGGCGGTGTGGATCGAGCACACAGACCGCCGGCGTCCACGCAGCTGGTCACGACTCCCGGTCACAGCTCCTGGTCACAGCTCCTGGTCACGACTCCCGGTCACAGCTCCCGGTCACAGCTCCCGGTCACAGCTCCTGGTCACAGCTCGGGGCCGATCCCCCACCATCGCCGCCGAGCCGCACGGACTCGGTATCCGCCGCCTCCAGCAGCAACCAGCCCTCCCGCAGCGGGCCGCGCACGTGCACCAGCACCCATTCCCCGTCCCGCACCGCTCGTGCCGCCAGCGCCGCGTGCAACCCCAGCCAGCCGTCGCACGGGCCGCGGCCGGAGAACCGGTGCTCCGCCCGGCCGGGGCCGGCACCCGGAGAGCCCTCGCCGCAGCCCAGGACGCGCAGCGGACCGGAGCCCCGGCGCAGCCGCAGACCCACCGCCTTGAACCGGCCCGGCACACGGGCGTCGACGAACAGCGGCTCGTCGCAGACCACCACGGTCGCCCCGGTCTCCGGCGGGACGGCCCACTCCAGCAGTTCGAAGACGGTGGTCCCGCTCAGCTCTTCGAGAAAGGTGAGCCCCACGTCCTCGCCGGCCCAGCCCGACCCGTGCACCAGCTCGGCCAGCGCCGCCACCATCGTTTCGCGCAGCGGATCGGAGCGCACGAGGAACAGCGGCTGCGCCACCGCCGGAACGCCGAGGCCGGCCAGCGCCAGCGCGCTCACGCCGGGCCCGTGCCCGGTGCCGTCCCCGGTGCCGCCCCCGGTGCCATCCGCATCCTGCGGGGAGAGCACCAGGACGTGCTCGGGCGGGATGCCGTGCTCCAGCTCCAGCCGGGCCAGCACGACCAGGTCCGGCGGGACGGCGTCCAGCGGCAGGTAGTTCTCGAACGGAAGCGCCGCCGCGCTGATCGCCTCGACGCTCAGACCCGCCCTCGCGATCGCGGCGTACTGCGGCTCGCCGCCACTCACGAGTCCTCCAGAACTTCGACAATCAGTGATTGAATATACATACCCTGACCGACTGCCACCAGTGCGCACCGGTCGCCGGGACTGAGCCGTCCGATGCGGTCCGCGTGCTCCAGGGCCATCAGCGCGTCCGTCCCGAAGTTGTGCCCGCGCTCGGCGACCAGGTCCAGGCAGATCCGGTCCCAGGCGAACCCCGCGTCGTTGCTGAAGCCCCGCCACATCGTCCGGTTGGACAGGTGCGGCATCACCCAGTCGAGCTGCTCCAGGTCCAGACCCGCGGCACGCGCCGCGCCGCGAACGCAGTGCACGATCTGGATCCGCACGGCCTCGGCGAAGGCCGCGGATTCCGCCGACGACATCCGCAGGTTGCGGTGGAACCGAGCGTCCCGCACCTGCGCGCCGCCGAGGTACCGGTAGCGCGGACGCCCGGCACCCGGCCCCTGCACCACCACGGCGGCGACAGTGTCCCCGGCCACGGTGAGCCCGGGCACGACCCGCGCCCGCTCGTGCCGGCTGCCCTGATCCCCGCCGAGCACCAGCACCCGCTCCGCGGGATCGGCACCGGCCCGGCCCAGGAAGCGGCGGGCGAGTTCCACCGAGCGCAGCACCGAGGTGCAGTTGACGTGCGAGACCCCGGACAGGAAGGCGCCGGGCAGGCCGAGCCGCTCCCGCAACCGGTCCCGGAACGCACCGGACAGCTCGAACTCGCTGACCAGCAGCGTGTGTCCGTAGAGCACGAGCTGGGCCGCCCGCCCGTCAAGCGCGTCACGGCCGGCCTGCACAAGCAGGTCCTCCAGCCGCTCACCCTCAGCCAGCGTCGGACTGTCGCGCAACCCGTGCAGCTTGGCGAAGATCCGCCGCTCCCGCGGCCCACTACCGGTCCGCTCCAGGATCCCATCCACCGACTCGACACAGCCCGGCAGCCGCACCGTGACCCGGGACAGCCCGACGCCCGCAGCCGAACCCACGGCACCGGCACACGCCTGACCCGGCACGGCCGCTAGACCTTCGCGGTCTTGGCAAGCCCAGCCGCAACGTACGAGGCCAGACTCCCGACAGTCTTGAACACCTCGGGCCCCAACTCCTCAGGATCGATCTCCAACCCGACGGAGTCCTCCAGCACCATCAGCAACTCGATGACCCCCGTCGAGTCCAACGCCAGATCCTCGAACAACCGCGCATCCTCCCCCAGCTCAGGAACCTCCCGATTCAGCACCTCCGACAGGCTGCCGCGCAGCCGGACAAGAATCTCGGCACGGTCCATCACAACTCACTCCCCTCGACAGGCGAACAGGCCGATCTCGTGCAGTTCTGCGGGCCCGTCCTCATCTAGCCAGCACGCCCCACACACCGTCAATGACCAGGCCGTTGACAGCTTTCTGCCGCTCCTTCACCCCCTGCGGCGCCCCCCGCCTGAGCTGGCGCCCGACACCGCGCGCGAACACGGCCGCGCGGCGCTGCGAGCCTCCACGCAGGCGCTCGGGCGGGCGGCGGGCGGCGGGCGGCGGCGACACGGTAGCCGAGCCGGTGCCGCGCCGCGCTGCCAGTCTCGGTGACAGGCCTCTGGCTGGTTTTGGCGACCTCGGGTGGTGACGGGGCAGCCGGGCTGGTGGTGTGGTTCGGTGGATCCTTCTTACACGCAGCTTTAGCGTCCTGGACCCTGTCGCTGTCGGCGGGGCTTGGGGATCCCTCAGAGTCTCGAGTGCCCGCCGGAGGCACCTGTCTTTGATCTTCGGTGCCCACTAAACGCGGCAGGCGGCCGCCTGCATGACGTGTGCGCAGTGACTCGGACCTGTGCGCGGTCGTGGACACGAACACCGCCGGCGTCCCGCGCACGCGTACCGAACCGAACCGAACCGACTCCAGCTCCAGCTCCAGCTCCAGCTCCAGCTCCAGCTCCAGCTACCGAACCAACTCCAACTCCCCAACGCGCGCCACCCGCACATCCGCGACAGCTTCAGCGCGAATCAGCACCCAGCCTTCGCGAAACGGGGTGCGCACCTCGATCAGAATCCGCTCACCATCGGCGATCGCACCCGCGGCCAGCGCCTCGGCCAGGTCCAGCCA
>NZ_JAACYW010000740.1 GCF_015356825.1 Catenulispora rubra
GGGTGCTGGGCGCGCTGCTGGAGGGGTCGGACCCGCTGGGGCTCTGGCCCGGGAACGGCGCGCCGCCGGTACTCGGGCCGCCCGCGCTCGGGTGGGACGTCGAGTCGCTGCCGGACGGGGCCCTCGACCCGGTCGGCGTTCCGGCACCGGTCGGGGTCCCAGCACCGGGCGCCGTGGAGCCACCCGGCCTCGCAACCCCGGCCAGCCCCGCAGCCGCCGACGTGGCGCCCTTCGAAGCGCATCCACCCAGCAACATCACCCCGCCGAAGCCCAACAGCAACCGCCGCGACATAGCGCCACCGAGCGGCAACCGGGCATCGCCGGGGAGCTGGAGAGAATCACGACCCGAAGCGTTCATGCCAATGGGACGCGCCGGGCCCACGGTGGGTTGAGTTGGACGGCAACTTTCTTGTGGAGTTCGGCGTGGCTGCCCTGTTGGTGGGTGCTGGTGGCGGGCGGGGTGCGGTTAGG
>NZ_JAACYW010000741.1 GCF_015356825.1 Catenulispora rubra
GCGGAGCGCGACGCGCAGCCGCGTGGTGCTCGGCGCCGACAATGAGGACAGCCGACGCACCGCCGAGTCCTCGGGCAGGTCCTCCGGCCGGTACGTCACGATGACGCTGATCCGCCGGGTGCGGCGGGCACAGAGGAACAGCAGGAACTCCAGGGTGGCCTCATCCGCGCAGTGCGCGTCCTCCACGGCCAGCACCGCGACGCCGGTCCGGTCCAGCAGTTCGCACAGCGCGCCGAACAGCCGGTGCCGCACCGCCGTCGCGTCCTCAACCGGCTCGGGCGCCGCGGGCAACTCGGCGGCCCATTCGGGGAACAACGGCCGCAGCGCCCCGGCCAGCGGGCTCAGCCCCAGACCGGCGACCTTGTCAGTGCTCTGACGGATTGCGTCCACCAACGCGCCAAGGGTGTGCGGCCGCCGGAACGGCGGACAAACCGCGACCAGTGTGCGCGACGACGCCCCGCCGGTC
>NZ_JAACYW010000742.1 GCF_015356825.1 Catenulispora rubra
GCCCCACACCTCGGTCAGCCCCGCCGGCCACTCCGGCTCCACGATGTCCACCAGCCGCAGCCCCGCTGCCGCGATCTCCCGCACCCGGTCGCCGAGCGTGCGGTGGTGCTCCGCGTACGTCGCCAGTCCGCGGTCGTCGAACTCCACATACGGCCGTCGGTCGAAGTACGAGTCGCGTGCCGTCAGCCCCGATTCGGTCGGGTCGTCCGGGAACGACCAGCGGATCGGGTGCGACACCGAGAACACCCAGCGGCCGCCCGGCTTCAGTACCCGCGCCGCCTCACGCATCACCGCTGCCGAGTCCGCTACGAACGGGACCGCGCCGTAGGCCGAGCACACGATGTCGAACGCCTCGTCGGCGAACGGCAGGCGTGTCGCGTCCGCCTGGACGAGCGGCACTCCCGCCACCGCCTCGGCCTCAGGGTCGGCCGCCCCGGCTCCTGCCTGTCTCTTATACACAGCT
>NZ_JAACYW010000743.1 GCF_015356825.1 Catenulispora rubra
TGCGCCGCGCGCGAGCACGGCATATCTGGCGGCTGGTCGGCCGATACCGCCGAACGGGCCGTCCTCGCCGCGGGCCGCACGGTGGAACTGCAGGTGCTGCAAGGCTTCCACGACACCCAAGCCGCCGCTGAGCAGCAAGCCCGGGCCGCCGGGAGGATCGAGCCGCCGGTCGACGTGAACGGGGTGGTCCACCAACGCGTCGAGCCCGGCCACGTGCGACACCAGTCCACCACGCTCGGGCAGGTGGCGGTGCACCGCCTGGCCTTCCGCGCCCTGGGCGCCGAGAACCTGTATCCGGCCGACGCCGTACTGAACCTGCCCGCCGGGCTGTACTCCCACGAGGTCGCCAAGCTCGCCGCGATCGAGTCCGCCCGCGGCTCGTTCCACGACGCCGCCGAGGCCCTTTCCCGGGCGTGCGGCGCCGGCGTCGCCGCACCCCAGGCGGTGCGGGCCATGGCGAT
>NZ_JAACYW010000744.1 GCF_015356825.1 Catenulispora rubra
CAATGAACCCCGACCTCTCGGCCACCGTCACGCTGCCCCGGTACTCCGGACCCGAGCCACCCGCCACACCCGAACCCGCTCCGCCGCCTCCGAAGGCCGGCTCTTCCATTCGCGAGCCATTGCTGCTCGCGCCCGATTCGCTCTTCTACTCGGACGCCAACCGCACACCGTCCGCCGACCCAGCCCCTTCGGCCGCAGAGCCTGTCCCGCCCAACCCAGAGCCTTTGCCTCTTGCGGCGGATCCGCAGTCTTCCCCGCGCTCAGATAACCCCATCGGCCCAGAACTTTCGACCGATGCGGAAGCTTGCCCGCCCACCTCAGCGCCTTCGCTCCTCGCCCCGGACTCGCTCTACTACAAGAGCTCGAACACCGATCCGCCGACCGACTCAGCATCATCGGCCGCACCGGAGCCCGACCCCTCCATCTCCGAGCCTTCGCTCCTATCACCGACATCCCTCT
>NZ_JAACYW010000745.1 GCF_015356825.1 Catenulispora rubra
CATCGGGACCACGCCGTGCCGCGACAGCTCCCAGTCCAGCATCGAG
This sequence comes from Catenulispora rubra, assembly GCF_015356825.1. Classification (GTDB taxonomy): domain Bacteria; phylum Actinomycetota; class Actinomycetes; order Streptomycetales; family Catenulisporaceae; genus Catenulispora; species Catenulispora rubra. The sequence continues at coordinate 47 of NZ_JAACYW010000745.1, forward strand.
GCGAACGCCTCCCGGCCGAGCCGGGCCGCCTTCGGCATCGTCGCGAGCATCAGATCGCCGGCCCGCCCCGGATCACGGGTGGCGGCCAGCACGCCGCCGGCGCCGAGCAGCGAGGCCAGGGCCGCGCGGTCGCCCAATTTCTCAACGGGTCCTTGAGGGAGCGGGACCGGACGAACGGAGCGGCGCGGGACCTCACTCGGCAGACCGGAACCGTCGCCGACCAACTCGCGTTCCCGACGGCGCCAGACCGCCTGCCGGGCCCGGGCCTCGGCGAACCGCAGCGCGTGGTGCGTGCTGTCGATCAGGATCGGCTCAGGGCCCTGAGCCAGCGCGTTGAGCGTGCTGTTGCTGACCGCGAACAACGCCTCGGTGTGGGTGCGGCCGATGCGGTCCTCGACGAGGTGCCGGATCC
>NZ_JAACYW010000746.1 GCF_015356825.1 Catenulispora rubra
GTGCCGATCTGTCCGCCCTTTTCCCCCTACATCAGCCTGCTGTGGCGGAACCGCCGCACCGGGATCGTGGTGGACGACGCGGGCGTCCGGATCGGGGCGCCCGACGGCGGCCCCAGACTCGTATCAGGCCTCATGGTCCGCCGTTCGGTCGGCGCGGATCGAGACCAACGCGGCGGTCATCGACGCCATGATGAACGCCCGCCGGATCTTCAGCGCAAATCGGTACTGGCGCGTCGCGCGCGGCCACTCGCACTACACGCTCGCCGCCGGCGTCCTAGTGCCGCCCTTCGCCCGGACCGTGCGGACCGTCGAACTCGCTGCGCTGACCGGAATCCAGGCTCGGCCACCGCGGCCCGGCGGTACTTCGGCAACTATCTGAACGTCGGCTCCTTCTCACGCCGGTATGAGCCGCAGGAGAGCTCCTTGTGGCTGGTTCCGAGCCCGCGTCCAGAGG
>NZ_JAACYW010000747.1 GCF_015356825.1 Catenulispora rubra
GGACCGGGCGGGGAGCAGTGGGGCATGTGGTGTGGACGGGGTCCACTAGGTGCCCACAGGCGGCGGTGAGCCGTTGAGCGGGAGGCGCGGGAACCCATCCCACAGGCGGGGTTGTCCGGGGAACCCGGGACGAAGGCGACCACAAGCAGCGTCCGCCACCTGACTACGCGGCCCCCACTCCCCGGAGCGAGGCCGCTCGCCGCGCAGGCGCCGCCGGAGGCCCTGCCCTTGACCTCAGGCACCCACCACACGCAGCCGCCACCCGCCCGCACGACGCGTGCGCAGTGACACAGACCTGCGCGCGGTCGTGTCCACGACAACCGGCCAGCCGCCAACGCCAGCCGCGTGGCACCACCGAACTGCGTCCCCCGCGAGGCCATCCAACCATGCGCGAAGCCGTAAAAAGCCCTTAAAACCCACAAACCAACCGCACCCACCACACCCACCCAACAC
>NZ_JAACYW010000748.1 GCF_015356825.1 Catenulispora rubra
CGTCCAGCAGCGCCCCGACGTCGCGCAGCGCCGGGCTGGTCAGCGCAACGAACGCTGCGATCGCGAGTATCCGCCGCCCGATACGCACCTGGGTCCCCCTTTGAGAATCCGAAACACCTCACACCCAAGGTACGACAATAATGCCTGGTGCCGACGCCGTACGGGCCTGCGAACCGTCACCCTCAGCCCGTCTCCACCCGGATCTCCACCCCCGCACCGAGGACGACAGATCATCGGGCCGCCTACCTTCGCGGCATGACTCGAATCCCCCGCGGTACGGGTGTGACCTGCGCCGCGCTGCTGTCGACCGCCTTGGCGCTGGCCACCGCGACGCCACCCGCGATCGCCACCGCCGCCAACGCCGCAGCCGCCGCCGCCACGTCCGCCGGCGTCACCCCGGCCGCCGAATCCATGCCGCAGACCGCACTCACCTGGGGCACCTGCCCCACCC
>NZ_JAACYW010000749.1 GCF_015356825.1 Catenulispora rubra
GCGGTCGCCCAGCTTGCCGAGCAGCGCGTCGAATACCGCGAGTTGTTGCTCGCGGCCGACTAGCACGGTCGGGGCGACGCGTTCGCGCCCGCTCATGTGCGTAGGTCCCAGGTGGCATCGGCGGGGCCGGTAGCGCCGAGGGTGGCGGCGCCGACGCCCGCAAGCGTCAGTTCGACGGCGACCAGGCTGGCCACGTCCGCGTCCATCCGGCAGACCGCGCAGAGGAAGAGGTGCTCCTCGAACCGCCGCTCGGCCTCGGGATCGAGCGCGGCGGTGAGGTACTGGTCGATCTGCCCGCCCACATGAGCCTGGATGTGCTTCATCGTTCGGTTCTCCAACCGTGCGCCGGTACGACGGAGTCAGCGTTGCTCCACCCCCCACGCCTCCGTTGGATATCTACGGAGGGATGCGGCTAGCCGTTCACGATGTTCGGGCGGAATTTGGGTG